>CAZVRH010000042.1:0-13035 GCA_964629335.1 uncultured Woeseia sp. | reverse complement strand
TTTGTAAGTGCACGATAACGCCACGAGCACAATAAGAAGACAGCGAGATCAACCGCAAATATCGTCCAAAGAGTCTGGTCAGGCATACCATCAAGAAATATTCCTAATGAACGTCCGATAACAAAAGCCCCATTGAGTAGAGCTAAAATAAAATAAGTTCTGCACTGTAATTCATTTCTAAATATAGCAACGACTGAAAGCACGCCCAATGCTGTAAAGAATGTGTACTGAGCTCTAAATTCACTAAATGATGTAATCTCATTAAAAGTAAAACCAATGAGACTGGAAAGTGCAATTGGGTCTACTAAACCCCATATTCCAAAGAACAGATACTCGAATGCCAAAAGGATTAAAAGAACATTATCGATGAGAGTATTTTTCATAATAGTATTTTACCAAATAGGGTTGTGTGTTGACTTACCATTTTATTTAGGAACATCAAAAACTGGCATACCTAACTCTTTTAGTTCTTTTTTAGTGCTAATGAAGACCTTTTTGTAGTTATAAAAAGGAATGGCAGTGAATAAATGGTGAATTGCATGATAGTTTTGCCATAACCATATCCAAGTGATCACTCCGTCAAGTATAGGATGAAAACGAATTACATTGGTATTACCAAAACGTTCTTGATTGTCATGAGGAATATGAACAAAGTAATCAAAAAATAACCCAAGTAAAAAGGTGCCCATTAATAAAGGAAAAATATAACTCACCAAAAAGAAATGCCAAGGAAGAGCTGTTGTATTAGTAATGATGATCATAATAGCAATTGGTATTAAAGTTTCTAAAGTTCCTTGTATGAAGTTTCTTTTAGTATCTGTGTCAGGATGGTTCCAGGTTCTTAGTGCGTAAGGATAATTTTTAAATAAGATGAGTGAACACCTAAGAATAACGCTAAAGGGATTATTAGATTTCACGAAATAATCCGGATCCAGATCTGAATTGTTTGTATATCTATGATGAAGTAAATGGTCCCATTTATGCATGGTGAATGAATGCGCCATGAACGTTGCTGAGAGGATGCCAATGACATTATTTATCCATTTCAAAGAGTGATGCTTGCCCGATATATTTCCATGGACTGACTCATGGAGAGGCGTATAGATTACATAGAATAAGTACGCATTGAGTGGAACATGAAGCCAAAGGCTTGTTTGACCTTTTGCATAGAGAATTTGAAGTAAAATGATGCTTCCACAGCCAAAAAGGAACAATAAGACGGTTGGGAGACCAAAAGAACCATAATATTCCTTTGCCATGCTTGTCGTAAACTTTAAATTATCGTTATTGTCAGTCATTTAATTTCTATTATAAATCATATCATTTGAATAAAGCTTGCGTCTAAATCATGTCCTTTCTCAATTTCTACAGATTTGTTAGTCTTTTAGTATGAAAAAAATGATCGCAATAATCGGTTTATCAATTAGCTTCCAACTGCTGACTGATAATGATACCAAGTTTTATTATCAAGGAGCGGTTGGGCCTTTGGAGATTATCAGTAATAGGACTGCGACGTTAGTTCTTCCCTTGGATAATAGAGAAATGTTAGTACGAGCTATTTATCCAAATCAAGGAGGCCCATATCCTATAATCGTTTTTTCACACGGCACATTTTCATCGAGTGAGAAGTATAATTTGGTGGTTGAATTTTGGGCCAGGCATGGATATGTAATTATTCTGCCTAATCATCTAGATGCCAACTATGGAATTATACCCAGTAAATCAGAGGACATGATTGACATTGTACACTCACGCATCTCTGATATGTCTTTTGTGCTTGATAGTCTTGATGAGATCGTAAGACAAATTCCAGATTTAGAGGGTAAATACAACAAAAATCTAGTTATTGCTGCAGGTCATTCTATTGGTACTCAAGTGGTGCTAGTAAATACCGGGCAACAATTCAGGAATCCAACCAATAATTATATAACTGAGAGTAATGAAGAACGATTTATTGCAGGGGTTATGTTAAGTGATCCCGGGAAGATGGCCTTGATGCCTGATAATGCTTGGAAGGGCAGTAAAACGCCAACATTCCTGTCAACTGGGCCAGAGGATTACGGATTGATGGGTGACGGCAGACGAGAAGCAGAATATCAAAATGAAATTCTAACTCTTCCCAATGCATTAACGGGTGACAAATACTTACTAATAATTGATCGAGGTGATCACTATTTTGGAGGGCTGATACACAGAGAGGTTGACAAAATACCGGATTACGATGGAATCGAGATCTTCAATGCAGCGTCTCTTGCTTTTATGGATGCTCACACTCGTAATACAGAAGCTGCTTGGTCTTTCCTTAAACCTGGATTTATTAGCTCTGTTACCAATGGTCGCTTTTTATTAACGGTTGAATAAAATGAAGATTGACGTAATTATCGATCCAACACATACAACTAATGAATTCTCAGAGTTGGGTATTATTGCAGAAAAACTAGGATTTAATGCTGTCCAAACGGCTAATTATCCTTCAGCGGTTGATCCTTTTATAAATTTTTCCATCCTTGCTAATGAAACGAAGACGATAAAAATAGGACCTGTTGCTGTCAGCCCTTTTGAAACTCACCCATTAAAACTATCTAATCTCCTGTTCGGATTGAATCAATTGTCTAAAGGTAGAGGCAAAATTAGTATAGGCGGTGGCGGTGGAACGTTAATTGCAATGGGTTTAAAACCAGATCGACGAAGTATGTATCCTAAAATGGTCCAGGGCGTCAGAGAATGTATTCAGTTTTTAAAAAGTTTATCGCCAGATCAGCCGATATTATTCAAAGGAGACGTTTTCCAAATTAATGGGCCTAAACCCGAATGGATAGATCAACCTTTTCCAGAAATCTATGTTGGTGCAACTAAACCGAAAATGTTAGCGATGGCCACTGAATTGGCTGATGGTTTAATAATGAGTGATGTAACATTAGCACGAATGAGTGAATGTATCTCAACGATTGAACAATCCTTAAAAAATAATAAACGTAATCGAAATGACTTCTCAATAAGTAATCTCTTTGCTTGGCATATAAAAACAACCAATGAAGAATCTAAAGCAGAAGCAAGATCTAAGCTTTTTGTCCGCGGTATGTTAGATCCTTGGTATATATCAACGTTTCTAGATGAAGACGAATGCCGTATTGTTGAGGATAATTTCCAGTCCTTTGCTCATGCCTATGTACACAACACTGACATCATTGAAAATGTTCCAGATTCTATAGTAGATAAACTTTTGGATAACCTTACCTTTAGCGGCGATAGAGATGATATCGATAAAGTCATCACAGAACTCATTGAATTCAAAAACAATGGATTGGATGAATTTTCTATTCGACTATACAAAGATCCGAAAGAATCTATGGAATTAATAGCTAAAAACGTTATCCCCCTTCTCGATTGAACTTTTTGATTACTAAGAGATTTGATAGGATTCTATTATGAAAAAAATTATAGTGTTTTTGACTTTTATAATTAACTCTAGCGCCTGGGCTTCTGGTCACTCGCTTGATTTAAGTATTGATAAGCATCAATCAGAATTTGAAAACGTTGCAATGACCATATGGGATCTTGCTGAAGTGGGTTATCAAGAATACGAGAGTTCACAATTACTTCAAAAGAGCCTAAAAGATCACGGTTTCAAGATTCAAACTAATGTGGCTGATATCCCAACAGCTTTTATTGCAGAATACGGCTCCGGCTCACCTGTCATTGCGATTCTTGGTGAATTTGATGCTCTGCCGGGTGTAGCTCAGAGCGCATCCCCATTTAAGGAACCTTACAAAGACAATCAAGCCGGTCACGCGTGCGGTCATCATTTGTTTGCAGCCGGTTCAGCTTGGTCATCAGTTGTTGTAAAAGACTGGTTAAGAAAAAACAACATTAAAGGGACGATAAGATTTTACGGAACTCCAGCTGAAGAAGGAGGATCAGGTAAAGTTTATATGGCTAGAGCAGGACTCTTTAACGATGTTGATGTGGTCCTGCATTGGCATCCAGGTAGCGTGAGTCATGCTAGACCCAGAACATCTAATGCAAACAAATCGGCAAGATTCACATTTGATGGAATATCTGCACACGCTGCTAGCGCACCAGACCAAGGTCGATCAGCCCTCGACGGTGTTGAATCAATGAACATGATGGTAAATCTAATGAGAGAACATATTCCTCAAGAATCTAGAATCCATTACGTAATTACCAAAGGCGGAAACGCCCCTAACGTTATCCCAGATATGGCTCAAGTTTATTATTATGTCAGGCATCCTAAAAGAGAAATTGTTGCCGAGCTCTTTGAGCGTGTTGTTAAAGCAGCAGAAGGTGCCGCAATGGGTACTGAAACCACTGTCAGCTATGAAGTAATGCATGGAAACTTTCCATTGATGCCAAACAACACATTGCAACGAATTATGCACGATAAATTAACCAAACGAGGTGGAATAACCTATTCTTCAGAAGAAACAGAATACGCAAACCAAATTCATCAAACATTTTTGAATCCAACTGCGAAAATTGGTGATCAGGAGAATATTCTCTCCTATCAATCAACTCATGGTTATGGTTCGACCGATGTAGGAGATGTCAGCTGGTTAGTTCCTACCGGGGGAGCAAGAATTGCTACTTGGGTACCTGGAACATCTGCTCACTCGTGGCAAGCCGTTGCATCTGGGGGTACTTCAATAGGCTTAAAAGGTACTAAATTAGCTGTTCAAGTCTTATCTGAAACCGCTCAGGAAATTTACCTAAATCCTGACATAGCTGAAAGAGCTAAAGAAGAATTATCAATAAATGTCGGAGATGATTTTAAATACAAACCTCTGTTGGGTGATAGGGAACCGCCACTGGATTATAGAAACTAATCCACTGAAAAAGAGAACAACGCTCTTTTTTGATCCTATATCCTAAAGCTATTCTCTTTCTATTAATATTGCTGTACCTGCCCCTGCTGCACCGCTTGTCGCAACGATTCCATTTGATACATCTATTCTTTCCATTTCATCAATTAAAGAAGAAAGCATAATAGTACCAGTTGCACCCATTGGGTGGCCTAAAGCTATAACCCCACCATTTACATTGAGTTTATCTTCAGGAATTTCTAGCTCACGTTGCACATTAATTATTGTCGCTGCAAAAGCTTCGTGAATTTCAAAAAGATCTATGTCCTTCACGGACAAATTGCACTCTTTTAAAAGTTTAGAAGTAGCTAATTTACAACCAGATAATACTAATCGAGGATCATCGTTAACAGTCGCTACAGCTTTAATTGTAGCTCTGGATTTATATTGTGCATTTGAAGAGTATTTATGTTTAGAAAGAAGTGTTATTGAAGCACCGTCAGCCATTGCCGGAGAGTTTCCAGGAGTATGAATGTGTTCAATTTCTTTAAGTTCAGGGAAATATTTAAGCTGTAAAGCATCAACGCCTTGGGTTCCTAAATTTTTAAAACTAGGTTTGAATCTTGAAAGACTGTTCATGGTTGTGTTAGGTCTGATGCATTCGTCTTTGGAACAAGTTAGATTCTTGTATTTATTAAAAACTGGCACAATTGATTTAAATAAATTTAGTTCTTGTGCATTTACAGCTTTTTGTTGACTTGAAAGAGCTAGTAAATCTGCCTCTTCTCTAGATATTTTATTTAAGGAGGCTATGAGATCAGCACCACTACCCATCATAAATATTCTGGCATCAAGAGCTGTTTCTGGGTCTGTCCAAATTGCAGCACTGTCAGAAAGCATAGGCACTCTTGACATCATTTCTATCCCTCCTGCAATAACAAAGCTATGCTGTCCAGATATTATTTTTAGATAAGCTATGTTAAGAGCATCTAAGCTAGACGAACAATATCTATTAATGGTTAAACCCGAAACAGAATCAGGATGTCCGGCATACAATGAAGAAGATTTAGCAATATTCCCTGCTTGTTCTCCTTGTTGTGTTACACAGCCTAATATAACTTCATCCAACTGATTAAGATCTAAAATTTCTTTACAGACCAAATCGTCATAAAGAACTCTTAATAGTTCATGAGGACTTAAATCACTCAATCCTCCTGAATTCTTAGCTTTTCCTCTAGGAGTTCTTATAGATTCAATAATATGAACTTGATCCATAGTCTGCAAAACTGTTTATAGCTCGTGAATCTGAGCCCATATAGAATGTGTTCCAGAGCACACCATATGTGGCAAGGGCATAGTACAAATAGGACCATGATTTATATTTTTAGCGTCAAATAAAACACACTCAGAGGTGTTAGTATTTAAATCTGAAGTGATAGACACAAGATAACCATCGTCCTCATCTATCGCTTTGAGTTTGGGGGCGAAACTGATCTCGCTTCCAACAATACCTTTTCCAAATTTGTAACTTTGAAAACTACCGGTAATTAAATCCTGTTTAGTAAAACCATCAAAGGTAAAAAACCCTTTGGTGGGGATGCAGCTATAAGTGTACCTGTGTGTTCTCGTAGCATATTCACGATTAATCGTACCAAACTCTAATACCCTATCATCGATTTTCTCTTCCCTGGTTGCACCAGTCTTTAAATTAAATTTCCAGCGATGCAAAGAAGGTTTTAAAAGATGGAGGTCTAAAAATGCCATCATTCTCTCTAATCCTGGAGGAGCACCCTGATAGTTCGGAGGCCAAGGCTCTTCTTGAAAATATCCTTCAAGGATAATTTCATCTCCAGCTTCATAAGCATTGTTAAAATGCAACACAAAAGTAGGTTCTGCTTCAAACCACTTAATATCTTTTTCAGTTCCGTATCGGGGTATTACTGCAAAACGTGAAGGTAAATCATGCATTACTGTTGCATGAACCCCTTGTTTTAACAGTTCGTTATCCCAGAAGAGCGGCAAGTCATTAAATACAGAATAATTTTTAGTAAAAGCCATGTCGTGAGGTAATCGGGGGCCAGGTAAAGGGATAGGAGTATAATGTTTCAGATTATTGTCACTGTCCACCACTCCATAATGCATATAGGGATCATGCTTTGAATAGTTAAAAAATAGAAGCTCACCTGTATTCAGATCAACTTTAGGATGAGATGATATACCGTCGATTGGTACCCATGATTCATTACCTAACTGATCCAAAGTAATAGGATCAAGCCTGTAACCGTCCCCACATTGGTAAAATGTAGAGAGAACTTTTCCAGAGTGGACTACAACATCAGTAGAGGAAGAATCTTTTATGTAGCCTTGTGCTCCCCAACCAGGGAGTTTAGATTTTCTTCCTCCTTCCATTAACCCTGCCCAAAGAGACTGGCCAAGAATTTGCTCCATCTTAAATCCTGCAGTTTCTACGAATCTGTTTCTATAATTTGCTTTTCCATTTTTAAAACTGATGCTGTGAATCATGCCATCTCCATCAAAAGGATGGTATCTTCCAATAGGTTCGTGAATTTGGTTTTCTGTATTCCTTAGATAAACCCCTTCAATATCTTCGGGTATTCTTCCTTTAGACTCTAAATCTACAACATCATATTCTTCATAATTAGGAAGCCATGTCTTCTGCAGATACGGGTTGTCTTGAGAGGTTAAGGTGGTTTTTACGGTTCTAATTTTCTGAACTTTCATAATCAAACTTCTTTGACTTCATTTTCATTTTTTGTATAACTAGATTAACTAGAGACCAATTGAGTAGTTATATCAAATTAATATTGAACTATTATGGAACTCTCTTTACAAGAAATACAATGGTTAAGTGACAAAAAAAACATACATTCTCGGTGGTTATCAAACTGATTTTTCTCAAAATTGGCTGCGAAATGGACTAGACCTTTTTGATGTATTCAAAGATACAGTTCATAAGGGTTTAGAAGTAGTTAAACTTTCACCTCATGATATTGATGTTGCTCATGTCGGTAATTTCACTGCTGAGTTATTTTGTTCTCAGGGTCATCTAGGAGCATTTTTTTCTGCTTCTGATCCTGCTTTTTATGGTATCCCAGCTTCACGACATGAAGCAGCTTGTGCTTCTGGTAGCATCGCTACATTAGCAGCGGCATCAGAGATTGAGTCGGGAAGGTATAACCTTGCTGCAGTTATTGGTATTGAACAAATGAGAAATGTCAGTGGAGAACAAGCGGCTCAATATATTGGTGGACCGGCTATGTGGTCTGGTCACGAGTTTCAAGATGTAGATTTTCCCTGGCCTTATATCTTTAGTGAGTTGACAAACGAATACAATAAACGCTATGGAATAGACCAAAAACACCTATCAAGAATAGCAGAGATAAACTTTTCTAATGCCAAAAAAAACCCTAATGCTCAAACTAGAAATTGGAGCTTTACTGAGAACAGTTTTAAAAACCATGACAAAGAAAACCCAGTAATTGAGGGAAATACTCGAAAAATGGATTGTGGTCAAATAACTGACGGGGCATCTATTATTTTTCTAGCTTCTGAAAAAAGAACAAAAGAGTATGCGAAATCTAGAAACATTGACATGGAAAAAATCCCTCATATAAAAGGGTGGGGACATAAAACAGGCCCTATAAGCTATCAAGAAAAAATAGAGTTTAGTAGAGATAAAAATTATATATTCCCTCACGTTAAAGAAACAATAGAAGATGCTTTTAGAAGAGCAAACTTTTCAGGTGTTAATGATTTGGATGGAATTGAGACACACGATTGCTTTACATCTACTGAGTATATGGCTATTGACCATTTTGGTATAACTAAAGCAGGTGAAAGCTGGAAAGCTATAGAATTAGGAGAGATTGAAATTGGAGGCAGAATTCCAATAAACCCTAGCGGAGGTTTGATAGGACTTGGTCATCCTGTTGGTGCCACTGGCGTTCGAATGCTGTTGGATACATATAAACAATGCTTTGATATAGCAGGCGATTATCAAGTAGAAGGGGCAAATAATTTCGCAACTTTAAATATTGGTGGAAGCGCTACTACAGTAGTGAGCTTTATAGTGGGAACCTAGATTAATAAAGTTTATAGCTATAGTGGTTTCAGAGTATAGTGGCGGAGAGAGAGGGATTCGAACCCTCGAAAGGCTATTAACCTTTACAAGCTTTCCAAGCCTGCGCAATCGACCACTCTGCCATCTCTCCTCATACATATATTACAACAAGTATGTTGCTTGAGAGTGTTTTTAAATTAGATTAGGCTAAGACTTGTATTTGATAAAAATTAATTAGTATTAATGAATAGATTTCCACGAAAAGAAACTTTACTCGAAGTATTTCAATGGCGAATTGAACAATCATCTGATGACGTCGCATTTAAGTTCAACGACCAGGAAATAACTTACCGAAAATATGATTTGAGAGGTAATCAAGTCGCCAATGGTCTCATTAATGAGGGCTGTTCACCAAACTCAAGAGTGGCTGTTTTGGCCAAAAATTCAGTGATGTATGCAGAAATTATGTTCGGTACCCTTAAGACCAGAACAGCGCTGGTTGGTTTGAACTGGAGACTTGCTGGCCCTGAGATTGTTTTTGTTGTGAATGATTCTGAGAGTGAAGTTCTTTTTGTCGGTCCAGACTTCTATGAATTGGTTGATTCAATTAAAGATCAATTCACCCATGTTAGAAAAATCATTGCCATGGACGACAGTCATGAGACATGGCAAAACTATGAATCTTGGAGACATTCCTTTGAAAAGAATGATCCCAGCCTTACAGGCAATGCAGATGATGATGTAATTCAACTCTATACTTCTGGGACTACTGGACATCCTAAGGGGGTTAGATTAACAAACAGAAACGTCAATGCCTCTACACCCATGGTGGAAGAAACCTGGGGGAAAATTTGGCATGAAAAATCCGTAAACTTTGTGCTCTCGCCACTTTTTCATATTGCCGGATCCAATATTGTAATTATGGGTGTTGTTTTTGGTTGTAAGAATATAGTTATTCCTGAACCAGATCCTGAGAGAATCTTACATTTAATTCACACGGAGAAAATTGAGACTGCGTTTATGGTTCCTGCATTAATCCAGTTTCTTTTAAATCACCCTGATGCAAAAACCACTGATTTTTCATCCTTAAGGCAAGTTGTCTATGGGGCATCTCCTATCTCTGAAGACACACTGCTAAGAGCCATTGAAGTTATGGGTTGTGAATTTTGGCAGGTTTACGGTCTAACTGAAACATCAGGAATTGGCACAACCTTGCCGCCTGAAGCTCATGATCCTGCTTTAGGTAAACTTCGATCTTGTGGAAAAAAATATACCGGTGTGGAAATCAAAATTGTGGATGAAACTGACAATGAAGTCTCTCTAGGAGATGTCGGTGAAATACTAATTAAATCACCGGTGATTATGAAAGGTTACTGGAAGCGAGATGAAGCCAATGAAAAATCGATCGTGGACGAATGGTTTTATACTGGAGATGCAGGATATTTTGATGAAGAAGGTTACCTGTACATTTATGATCGAGTAAAGGACATGATTATCTCAGGGGGAGAAAACATCTACCCAGCAGAAGTTGAAAATGCACTGATGAGTCATCCAGACATTATTGATGCAGCAGTGGTAGGCGTTCCAGATGATAAATGGGGTGAAACGGTAAAAGCATTTATCACCTTGAGGGATGACCTATCTGATAATCCCACTGATTTACTCGATAAATTAGAGGATTTCATCAATGAAGGTATTGATTTTGCTAGTGAACTATCAGACAAAGGCTCAGAACTTGGAAAGTATATTGAAAGCGAAATCATTGGTTATACAAAAAAACAAATTGCTTCTTACAAGTGCCCTACTTCGGTTGAATTTATAAAAGATATACCTCGCAATCCTTCTGGGAAAATCTTAAGAAGAATCTTAAGAGAACCGTTTTGGGCTGAAATAGGACGAAACGTATCCTAACTGATATTGGAGACGAAATGACTTACGAAACACTAAAAATAGAATCATCAAATCATATCTGTGTATTGACTTTTAATCGACCAGAAAAACTCAATGCTTTTGATAGTAGTATGGTCATAGAAACACAAGACGCTCTTAACAATATTGAAAATGACACAAACATTAAAGTCTTAATTATTACCGGTGAAGGAAAAGGCTTTTCTGCTGGCGCTGACTTATCCGATACATCCGAGACGGGAGTTAAAAACAATGAACGCATAGTCTACGATGGCTTGATTAAGGGTTATATGCCGAGCCTGATTAGCATTATGAATATGCCAAAACCGGTTATTGCTGCTGTTAAGGGTCCTGCTGCAGGTATAGGTAGTGCCTTTGCCTTAGCCTGCGATTTAATGGTGATGACTGAAAATGCTTACTTAAAGCAAGCTTTCGTTAATATTGCTTTAATACCCGACGGTGGGCTGAATTGGTTCTTGACTCAAACAGTTGGTTATAAATTGGCCTATGAAATGGCTATTGAGGGAGACAACATATCCGCATCTAGGTGTTTGGATCTAGGATTGACCAATAAAGTGGTTGGCGATGATGAACTCATTCAAACAGCTACCTCTTGGGCAGAATCGCTTGCAACAAAATCAACTCAATCTCTGAGAGAAACTAAACGATTAATGAGAGCAGCCATGACTGCCTCATTTGAAGATGTATTCAAACTGGAAGCTGAAGCTCAAAATTCTCTCATGGGATCGGAAGACAATACCGAAGCCGTAACTGCTTTTTTTGAAAAACGAAAGCCTAACTTTAAGTAAAAAATTTAATCGGCTTTTAGCGCTCTTAAAACATCGCCAGCAAGATCAAGTTCACCTGAATAAAGAACCGGAGCAATTCTCTGACCAATTGCTCCGTATCGCAATTTAATCTCTTTGGCTAAAGCCTCTGGAGTTTCCTCTACAACAGCAAAAGTATTCAAGACTTCATCATCAATAGCCTCACCCATTTCTTTCCATTTTCCTTGTTTAGACAACCGATTTAACTCTTTACTCAGATCAGCGTAACCGTGTGTCTCAAGCACAGCAATGTAATTAGGTGTTGAAGCATAAAATGCGACTTGTTCACGACAGGCTTGGACTGCTTTTTTATGACTGTCTTCATTGGCTCCGATTCCTGTCATCACGCTGATGGATAAATCAAACTGATCTCTGGTCTTACCGGCTGATTCTATTCCTTTTTTTATGATAGGCAGTGTTACTTGTTCTAGATAGGTCGGAGAACTGAAGGGATGACCTAGAAGACCGTCAGCACTTTCTGAGACTGCTTGAGTCATTAATGGTCCGACTGCAGCAACATAAATTTTAGGAAGTCCATATGGGTTAGGTCCAGGATTGAAAAATGGAGTCATAAGTGTGTGGGTATAAAATTCACCACGGTAGTTAAGCTTGGTGTCGTTTTGCCAACAATCCCAAATTGCTTTTATTGCTAAAACCATATCTTTCATTCGTGCTGCAGGTTGTGACCACGGCATAGAAAATCGTTTAGTGATATGAGGCTTGATTTGAGAACCCAATCCTAGGATGAAACGTCCTTCTGAGAGCAGATTGAGATCGTACCCAATGTTGGCGAGAATCATGGGATTACGTGCAAATGCAACGGCAATTGATGTTACCAGTTCTATCTTTGTTGTTTGTGTGGCAGCCGCAACAAGCGGCAAAAATGGATCGTGTGCACCTTCAAATGTATAAGCTCCGTCATAACCAGCATCTTCAACCAGTTTGAACGCAGGTCCAGCGTCAAGTGGATTACTGATCATGATGCCTGCATCTATTTTCATAATCTTATTCTACACAAAAAAAGAGGCGATAAAATCGCCTCTTTTTATCGTTCTATTACTACAAAATTAGAACTTGTAGGTTACTCTTGCTCCGACCACTCTGGTTTCACCCATATAGATTGAGTGAGCTCCAGCGAGAAGTGGAGTGTCAAATCCACCTACAGCAATGTTCTCATCTGTAAGATTTCGACCGTAGATCAATGCAGTGAAATTACCTGTGGTAACTCCAATTCTTGCATTAACCCTGGCATTAGCTTCTTGGAAATCAATTGGATCCAAGTCTCCAGTGTATCCGTAATCATCAAAGAAATTGTAATCCAGTCCTACAAACATCATCATGCCATTGGCTAATGGTTGTTCGTAATCAATCATTAAAGAACCATTGTAATCCCCTACTC
>CAZVRH010000041.1:0-13146 GCA_964629335.1 uncultured Woeseia sp. | reverse complement strand
TTTTTTAAACTATCTAATTAATGAGGGACACGATGTCTAAAAAGATATACGCAACCGTATTGTCTGCCTTGTTTATATTCTCAACGTCAACTTTTGCTGAAGTATCAACTACTTCTTCAATCAGAGGTGAGGTGAATGTTTCAGGTGCAGTAGTATCGGCAACACACACTCCTACGGGATCAACAAAAACTAAATCAGCAACCGGTGATGGTGGGTTCTTCTTATCAAATCTTTTGATTGGAGGACCGTATGAAATCACTGTTTCTGCTCCGGGTTATAAGTCAGAGAGCATCGGCGGTGTTTTTCTAGTGTTAAACGAAACCACGAATCTAGATGTAAATCTTGTTTCAGACAGTATTGAAGAGATTACGGTAACAGCAGCTGCCAGTCAGGGCTCTATTAGAATGGGAACTTCCACATTCCTTGATCGAGATGCAATCGATGGTATTCCGACAGTAAATAGATCCATTGCAGATATTGCAAAGATTGATCCTAGGGTAACAATAAGCTCTGGTTCGAGCCGGTATTCTGAAATATCAGTGATGGGACAGAATAATAGATTCAATGACTTCACCATTGACGGGGTGAGCTTTAACGATCCGTTTGGATTGAATGCCAATGGCTTTGGTAGCATGAGAAACCCAATTGGAATGGAATTTGTTGATCAGATGTCAGTTGATGTGACCCCTTTTGATGCTTCTAGAGGTAATACCACCGGTGGCTCGATTGCGACAGTGACAAAGTCAGGCACGAATGAATTTCATGGAAGTGTTTTCTTTATTGAGCGTGATGAGAGCAATGTAGGTGATGCTCCTGATGGTAGCGAGTTCCCAGAATTCAGTGAGGAAACAGTAGGCTTTACCTTCAGTGGTCCAATCATCAAAGATAAGCTCTTTTTCTTTGTTGGGTATGAGGAATTTGAATCTGCAAGCCCGGCTCTCTATGGCACTGTGGACAGTAATGCTCCAATTAAAGCAGATGCACTGACCACTGCTATGGCAGACCGTATCAAAAGCATTGCTATGAATAGATACAACTATGACCCAGGCGAGATATCTAACTTTACAACTCCTGAAACCAGTGAAAAGGTAATACTCAAGCTCAATGCTAATATCTCTGATGTACATAGAGCTGTGGTCATGGTTCAGCAAGACGAGGATTTGTACCCACGAAAATATAATCGGGGTTCCACCGTCTTTAGCAACAACTGGTATGCAAAACCACCCAATATTGATCGTGAATCATTTACACTCTATAGCGATTGGAGCGATAGGCTTTCCACTAAGATTAGATACTCTCATTATCAATTAACAGAGGATGACGCATCTCTAGGTGATCCATTCTTCCCAGAAGCCAACATTGAAGTTTGTGATGGCGGTAACTGTGATAATGTCTATTTAGGTGGTGATCGATACCGAGGTGCAAACTATATAGATATTGACTCTGACTTTTTAAGTTTTAAGGCAACTTGGGATCTAGGTGATCATATCCTCTCTGCAGGTATCGACCGAGATGAAAGTGCAGTCTATAATCTTTTTATCGCAAGATATAATGGCGAAGTTCAATTTGACAGTATCGATGATTTTGAAGCCGGCACCTACTCTTATCTAAGATTCCACACTCCACAAACTGGAATCAGTGATGTGGATAGTGTTGCAGCTAATTTTGATATTGAAAAAACCAGTCTTTATATTCAAGACAGGATTTATATGGGAGATTGGACGCTTGATGTTGGTCTTAGATACGACCAAGTTGAAACACCAACAGCGCCTGTTGCAAATCCTAAATTCGAAGAAAGAAATGGATTCTCGAACGCACAGCGATTCGACTTTGATTCCGTTCAACCAAGATTTGGATTTAACTACGATGCTTCTGAATCACTTTTTGGGAATATGGATTCAGTTGTAAGTGCTGAGATAAGAGGCGGTTATGGGAAGTTTATGGGACGGATACCAAGAGTTTGGTACGGTAATGCATATTCAAGATCAGGTGGTTTAAGTGATTACGTTAAGGTGTACGGCTGGGATTCAACGCTTCCATCATTTAGATGCGGTGGGACCGTCGGGCCTATGCCTGCAGGAGACCCGTCTTTCTTTTGGATGGGTGGATCAAGTAATTACTGTATACCATCGAGCCCATACTTTAATGATGCTCAAACCACGGCACCAGATTTTGAGGCACCTCAAAGCTGGAGAATGAATCTAGCCCTCGACTTAGTCACTGCAAGTGGTTGGGATTTAACCTTCGAGTATAATCATGACAGTGTTGATCAAGCTGTCTTTTATAAAGAGTTAGGACTAACTCTTGAAGGCCATATGGCTGATGGAAGAGGTATTTATTCGCATGGTCCGGGTGACTTTTTGTTGACTAATACAGATCAAGGCGGTGCCGAAGCGTACTCGTTCTCTTTCCAAAAATCTTATGACAATGGGGTAAGCATGTTTGGATCTTGGTCATCAATTAATGCTAAGGATGTCTATCCACTTACATCAGCCCAAGCTGAATCTGCTTATGGTTACACCCAAAGATGGGACGGTGAAAATGTACCTGCTGCAAATTCTTCATACATGGCTGATAGTAAAATAGTATTTGGTATGGAATACAGAACCACGTTCTTTGGTGATAATGAAACCAGAATCTCTGCCATTTATATTAATAAAACAGGTGAGCCATACAGTATCACCTTTGATAACGGTAGATACAGCCCAATTGGTGGAACAGGTTACAGCATGTTTAAAGATGATTATTCTTTAGCTTATATTCCTACAGGTGCTGATGATCCTAACGTCGTCTTTAGCTCAACCACTGTTGCTACGGATGTAATGGCACACATCAACAAGGGTCCATTAGCGAAATACAAGGGAACTTATGCTCCAAGAAATGCATTTGAGAATCCTGGCTATGATCGATTGGATATCAGGATTACTCAAGAGATCCCGTCTTTTATGGAAGATCATAAGTTCATCTTCTACCTTGATCTGTTGAATGTAATGAACATGATTGATGATGAGGAAGGAAGAATATTTGAATACGGTTATAACACCAGTCGCCAAATCATAGCCGATGCTATGGATGACGGTAGATTTGAAATTAAAGGTGTTGATCCTGACGATAGTCTTTATCTTCAAGACAATGATGGCCAATCTAGATGGCAAATACAAATGGGATTGAAATATCGATTCTAATTTAACGCTTCAAATCAAAATAAAGCCGCCCACTGGGCGGCTTTATTTGTTATGTTATTCATTTAATGAAAGAAAAATTAAACACATGGAATCTACGAGCTCTGATAGCCCTACCTATCATTGCGGTTATCACAGCATCTATTATGATTGAAGTTGACCTTAAGGCACTGCTAACAATCGCTGTGATTAATTTTATCCCTATATCAATAAGTTGTCTTTTTGCAGGCTTTCTCCTGAATAAAGCCACGCAACCTACGTCACAGTTTATCTCTGTAATAAGTCCCATAACGATCTCTTTCTCGACCTCATTATGGTATGTACTGAGAGTATTTTTTCCGGTTGAAAATGCACCAGGGATTGAACACCTTGCGATTCCTCAAATGATATTATTTGGGGCAGTTATCTTTGGTTTATTAAGTATTCCGATGGTACTTTATACCGAAAGAAAGCTTTAACTGTATCCTCCGCAATATAATTATTTACTCACTTCTAGTGATCTAACTGAGAATTATTGTATAATTTCCCGCCTTATTTAATGCTTTTAGGGAAAGTGGCGGAATTGGTAGACGCGCTGGATTTAGGATCCAGTGGGGCAACCCGTGAGAGTTCGAGTCTCTCCTTTCCCACCATAAATGATTGGAATAATGATGAATGAATTAGAAACAAAAATTAGTAAGAAAGAGGGACTGAAAAGAGAAATTAAAGTTTCAGTACCTTCCAGTCTTGTGCAATCAAAGAAAAGCAGTCGCTTTGAATCCATTGCAAGAAAAGCTAAATTACCTGGTTTTAGACCAGGGAAAGCACCGATGAATATCATAGAAAATCAATACGGTAATCAAGTTAACCAAGAAGTGCTGAGTGAAGTTCTAGAAACAACCTACGCTGAGATTATTCAGGATAAAGAACTGCAACCCGCAGGACCTCCTGAAGTCAGTATTGATCAGTTTGTTGATGGAAGCGATTTCAAATACACCGCAACTATCGAGGTAATGCCAGAATTTGAGTTAAAAGGTATTGATGAAATAAAAGTTGAAAAGCTGACTGCCACGGTCACCCAATCTGATCTCAATGAGATGATAGAAAACCTTCAAAAACAAAGAGGAGAATGGAAGCCAGTTGACAGAGAATCAGGAAAAGGCGACCAGTTATTGATTGATTTTATAGGTAAAATTAATGACGAGCCGTTTGAAGGTGGATCAGCTGATGATTTTGTTATCGAGGTCGGATCAGGACAAATGCTACCAGAATTTGATCAGGTATTAGAGGGGGTAAAGACCGGAGATGAGAAAGAGTTTGATCTCACTTTCCCTGAGGATTACCACAAAGAGGATTTATCTAATAAACCAGCAGTTTTTAATATCAAGGTTAAGGAAGTAAGGGAGTTGATTCCGGCTGAAATCAATGATGAGTTCGTCAAAGGTTTTGGTATAGAAAGTGGAAAATCTGATGATCTTATAAAAGAAATTAAAGCCAGTATGGAGAAAGAAAAAGAAAGTAAAATTAAGAACGATCTTAGAATTAATCTTATGAAGTATCTCAGAGAGAATAATAAGATTGATATACCTAAAGTTATGATTCATAGAGAGGCACATGCAATGCAGAAAGACTGGATGAGACAATCTGGTATAGAGGATGAAGACAAAGCTCTCCCAATAGAAAATTTTGAAGAAATTGCTTCGGAAAGAGTACACTTAGGGCTTCTAGTTAATGAGTTAGTGATATCTAGAGAATTAAAACTCGACGATGATAAGGTGAAAACCAAATTGGAAGAAATGACGAATGCATATCCTAATGGGGATGAAATTAGAAAGATGTATGAGCAAACTCCAGAATTGATGGATCAACTAAAATCAATGGTAATGGAAGATCAAGTGGTTGATTGGTTATCAGAACGATCCACTTTTACTGAAAAAGAGATTGAATTTAATGAGCTAATAAATAAGCAACAATGAGTGAACTTGAAGAAAAACTAGCCCTCATACCAATGGTCGTTGAGCAGACACCAAGAGGTGAGCGTGCCTATGATATTTATTCACGTCTTTTAAAAGATAACGTGGTTTTTGCTGTTGGTCCGATTGAGGACCATATGGCGAATTTAATCATTGCCCAGCTTTTATTTCTTGAAAGTGAAAACCCCAGCAAAGATATTTTTCTCTATATTAATTCGCCTGGAGGCACTATCACATCCGGTCTTTCTATATACGACACCATGCAGTTTATCAAACCCGATGTAAGTACGATCTGTGTTGGTCAAGCAGCCAGCATGGGGGCCATCCTCTTGGCGGGGGGTGCCAAAGGGAAAAGATATTCGCTTCCCAATTCAAGAATGATGATACATCAGCCAATATCTGGTTTTCAGGGACAAGCGAGTGACATTGATATCCATGCTAAGGAAATACTTAAACTTAGAAACCGAGTGAATAATATACTCGCTAAACACACCGGGAAGACCGAGAAACAGATTGCCAAAGATACAGACAGAGATCATTTTATGGATGCAGAACAGTCACTTAACTACGGGTTAATTGACATTGTTCTCTCTGATCGTAACGAGATAAACAAGCAGTAAGCAATGACAGATAAAACAAAAAAAGGATCTAAGAGTAAAGAGAATAAAATACTCTATTGTTCCTTTTGTGGAAAAGGCCAGAATGAAGTACAAAAGTTGATAGCCGGGCCTTCTGTTTATATCTGCGAGGAATGCGTTGACCTTTGTAATAGCATCATTGAAGAGGAACTGAGTAGCAATGAGGTTAACGAGGATTTGACTCTTTATAAGCCTAAAGAAATCAAGTCAAGGTTGGATGAATATGTGATCGATCAGGACGTGGCAAAAAAAGTACTCTCAGTTGCAGTCTATAATCATTACAAAAGATTAAATGACAAACCTAAACCCAGGGAAAACGATTATGTTGAGATTGGTAAAAGCAACATTCTTCTCATTGGACCCACGGGATCGGGGAAGACACTATTAGCACAAACACTGGCTCGTATTTTAAATGTCCCATTTGCAATAGCTGATGCCACCACATTAACCGAGGCAGGCTATGTTGGTGAAGATGTTGAGAATATTGTCCAGAAGCTGCTGCAAAACTGTGATTATGATATTGAGAAAGCCCAGAAAGGGATAATCTATATTGATGAGATTGATAAAATATCAAGAAAAACGGATAACCCTTCGATCACAAGAGATGTATCCGGCGAGGGGGTGCAACAAGCTCTTTTGAAGTTAATTGAAGGCACCACAGCCTCCGTTCCACCGCAAGGAGGGAGAAAGCATCCTCAGCAAGAATTTATTCAGGTGGACACAAGCAATATATTATTTATTTGTGGGGGAGCCTTTTCCGGTTTGGATACTCTCATTCAACACAGAACCAATAAATCAGGCATAGGTTTTATTGCCGATCTTCATGACAAAGAAGAGGATGAAAATTTGGGAGAGATTTTTGAACAAGTCGAGCCGGAGGATCTAATAAAGTATGGTTTGATTCCAGAGTTCGTCGGAAGAATGCCGGTGGTTTCTACATTAAACGAATTAAATAAAGAAGCATTGATAAAGATTTTAACTACACCAAAAAATGCTCTGGTAAAACAATATCAGAAATTATTTGAGATGGAGGAAACGGAATTGGAGTTTTTACCCGAGTCGCTTGAAACGATAGCTGAATTGGCTATGAGGAGAAAAACTGGTGCCAGAGGCTTGAGGACTATTATGGAAGAAACACTGCTCGATACCATGTATGAAATTCCTTCACACGACGAGAAAAAGTTAAAAAAAGTCATTGTTAATCAACAATTTGTACTCAACAAGTCAAAACCATTTCTAGTGATCTCTAACGATTCTGCCACCCCAGAAAAAAAGTCTTCAGTCAAAGCAACCAAGCCTAAATTAACCGGTACTAAGTAGCTTATTAATTAAATTCTAGATTTACTTGAAAAATCTGTTTTTAACCCCATAAATAAACTATGATGATTAATCATTACTAGTATGAGCGAAGAAAAAGAAAATATTTCATTAGACATCGTGATTGATAAGCCCTTGTTACCACTCAGAGACGTTGTTGTTTATCCCCATATGGTTATTCCTTTGTTTGTGGGAAGGGAAAAATCAAAAATTGCTCTTGAACAAGCCATGGGTGAGGATAAAAAAATTCTCTTATCTTCACAAAAAAGATCCGATATTGATGATCCCACAGTTAATGATATTAATACCGTAGGGACTCTTGCGAATATCCTTCAGTTGGTCACACTACCCGATGGCACGGTCAAATTATTAGTAGAAGGTGAGTCAAGGGTCGATTTAATAGAGATTAGATCAGATGATTTCTTTAAGGCCGATTACTGCGTATTGAATGAATACGGTGACGAAGAAGATAAGGACATACAGGCTTTAAGAAGAACTTTAATTTCACAAGTCGAGACTTATGTAAGGATAACCAAAAAAGTACCAGCAGAGGTGGTGGGTACTTTGTCGAGCATCAAGGAATCGGGAAGGCTTGTCGATACAATTATTGCTCATATGTCACTAAAGCTCGAAGAGAAACAAAAGATACTGGAGCAAATCAATATCAAAGAGAGACTGGAATTTGTCATTGGCTTGATTGATGTAGAAATAGACATGATTGAAGTTGAACAGAAAGTTAGAGGCAGAGTTAAAGACCAGATGGAGAAGAGTCAAAAAGAATATTATTTGAATGAACAAATGAAAGCAATCCAGAAAGAACTCGGGGACTTGGATAATGCTTCAAATGAAATCGAAGAACTTGAAAAGCAAATAAAGAAATCAGGTATGCCAAAAGAGGCAAGCGACAAAGCCAATTCAGAGCTTAAAAAACTACAAATGATGTCGCCTATGTCGGCTGAAGCAACAGTGGTCAGAAATTATTTAGATGTTTTAATTGCAGCACCCTGGAAAAAGAAAACCAATGCCAAGGTAAAACTAGACCAAGCCCAGAAGATTCTGGATGAAGATCATTATGGATTAAAAACAGTAAAAGAAAGAATCACCGAGTATTTAGCTGTTCAAAAAAGAACAAAAAAACTCAAAGGACCCATTCTTTGTTTAGTTGGACCGCCAGGGGTGGGAAAAACATCACTGGGAGCCAGTATTGCCAGATCCACAGGCAGAAAATTTGTTCGTATGTCCTTAGGTGGAGTCCGGGATGAAGCAGAGATCAGGGGACATAGAAGAACATATATTGGAGCGATGCCTGGGAAAATAATGCAGAATTTATCTAAAGTGGGTGTCAGAAACCCCTTGTTCTTGCTCGATGAGGTTGACAAGATGTCCATGGATTTCAGAGGGGATCCTTCTTCAGCGTTGTTGGAGGTTCTTGACCCTGAGCAAAACACCACCTTTAACGATCATTACTTTGAAGTTGATTACGATCTCTCAGATGTGATGTTTATCTGTACGGCGAATACCCTGAATATACCGCCTCCGCTTCTGGATCGAATGGAAGTAATCCGCATAGAAGGTTACACAGAAGACGAGAAATTAAACATCGCGGATCAGTATTTGGTACAAAAACAGATGGATGCTAATGGGCTCAAGTCTAATGAAATCAAGATCACAAAAAGCGCGATCCTCTCAATTATTAGGCATTACACCAGAGAAGCCGGGGTGAGAAGCTTGGAACGTGAGATTGCCAAAATAGCTCGAAAAGTAGTGAAATCACTGGTTTTAAAAGATAAAAAGCAAACCATCCACATTAGACCGACAGGCCTGGATAAGTATTTGGGAGTTCGAAAATTTAAGCACGGCATTGCTGAGAAAGAAAACCAAGTCGGCCAAGTCACCGGATTGGCTTGGACCCAGGTCGGTGGAGAGCTTCTAACTATTGAATCTACAGTGGTTCCAGGGAAGGGGAAGCTGATTAATACCGGTCAACTTGGAGACGTCATGAAAGAGTCAATCCAGGCGGCAACAACGGTGGTAAGAAGCAGGTCTAAAACTCTGGGTATAAAAGAGGATTTTCATCAGAATTTAGATATGCACATTCACGTCCCAGAGGGTGCTACGCCTAAGGATGGGCCTAGTGCAGGCATCGGAATGTGCACCGCTTTAATCTCTTCATTAACAGCGATTCCGGTCAAGGCAAACGTTGCCATGACAGGCGAAATTACACTTCGAGGAGAAGTGCTACCGATAGGCGGATTAAAAGAAAAATTATTAGCAGCACATCGCGGAGGCATCGACACCGTTATCATCCCTAAAGACAATGCCAAGGATTTAGTGGAAATACCCAAGAACATTAAGGAAAAATTAAACATTCTTCCGGTGAAATGGATAGATGAGGTATTGGAGATTGCACTCGAAAAAATGCCTGAAATTTCAATTTCAGAGACTAAATCCACACGATCAGCTAAAAGCAAATCATCAACTGAGAAAAACCTACCTCATTAAATCTAGAAAAATAATTGAAACCCTTTGTTGACAAGGGTTTTAAAGGACTGGTATAAATTGTATGTCTAAACTCTATGAGATTGGACAATTGTGATTCATTAGTATTTTTTAAAAATAATGAATTGAAATAATAATACAACTATAAGGATGTATAACATGAATAAAGGTGATCTCATTGATGCAGTAGCAGCAAGCACAGGACTTTCAAAAGCTGACGCAGGTAGAGCAATTGACGCTACCACTTCCGCCGTTGCAGGCGAGTTGGCTGGAGGCGGTTCAGTTGCACTTGTTGGATTTGGAACATTTTCTGTTAGCCACAGAGCAGCAAGACAAGGTCGAAATCCAGCAACAGGTGAAAGCATTTGGATTAATGCAAGCAATGTACCTAAATTTAAAGCTGGTAAAGCTCTAAAAGACGCTTGTAACTAGGCTTACTTTTAAAGAAGATTGAAGCTCGTTAAGTCGGGCTCAATCTTCTTTTCACTTTCAAGACATCATTGGGTGCTTAGCTCAGCTGGTAGAGCGTCGCCCTTACAAGGCGAATGTCGGCGGTTCGATCCCGTCAGCACCCACCAGGGTCTTACATCATTCACAGCCCCTAGAACGTAGGTTTTATGGGGCTTTGCTTTAAAAAAATAGACTAATCTCTAATCGTCATTTCATTAATAAGTCTCTTATCATTTTCAAATTTTTCTAAAGTCCAGAGTAGATAACGAGAATCGACATGAATTGTTCTTGCTTGAGGGATGAATTTATAGTCCGATATAATGGTTTCAATCATTCCATCAAAAGCTAGGCCAACAAATTCTCCTTTAGCATTAAGGGTGGAAGACCCAGAATTACCGTTGGTTATATCTAGGTTTGAGATGTAGTTGACAGGGACAGAGCCTATTTCATTAACTGAGTAAGAACCATATTCTTTTTTATGGATAAGATTAAGTTGTTTGGGGTCAACTTCAAAAGGGAAAGCCCCGGTATTTTTTTGAGCAATGCCTTCTATGCTTGTGAACGGCTTATAGTAAATGGCATCATTTAATTCTACTCCCATTACGTTTCCAAATGTAACTCTTAGTGTTCCGTTGGCATCAGAATAAATATCTTTATTCTGTGATTTGTAAAACCTTCTCAGAATTTTAATAAAGCTGGATTTGTTTTTTTGGAGCTGACTTGCCCTGGCTTTATTAAGCTTCTCTTTTTCCATATTTTCTTCAAAAATATTCTTAGCAAGCACAATAAAAGGTTCTTCTGAGTGATTAAGCTCATCCAAAGGTGTGTCCAAAAGAGCAATTCTTTCATTTGTATCAAGGAGTTCTTTTGAGTCCCTATACATCAGATTAACCACACTTTTTGTTTCAGAAAAATCTTCCTCCAAGCGTAATAATGAACTAAATATTGTTCTTCTATTTTTCTGTTCAACTTCTTTGTATCGACTCAACCTGTATAAAAAAATACCTTTATCTACTGAAGCTTCAAAACGATAATCCAATGATCTAAGCCTATTGACCAATCTGTCATAGTCTCTTTCTTGATAACCCAGTTCTCTTTCATGGTTAGGTTTTGTTTTTTCAAAAGCATGCCTATAAATTGTTTTAGCAGCATCCAATAATGCTGATCCGCCATAATACAATTCATTTAAGTTCTCAGCTTTAACCTCGTTGGTAATCTTGATCAGACTGGTTAAGTCATCTTGTTCTATTTTTGTGCTGTTATCGGCTATAAATACCAAAAGATTGTCCCAGTTAATTTTTTCTTGTTCTAACAAGTTAAAGTTCTTGGCCCCCTCTATTTGACCAGAAATCTTTTTGTAGTAATTCTCATAACCACTAATATTGCCACGATATTTTAAGGCTTTCTTTTGATCATCTTTAGTGAGTTTGTTCATTAGATCTATATTTGATTTTAGAAATTCAACAAAACTTGGGAATCCTTTTTTTATATCAGATTCAATTTCTGGATAAGTTAGAAGTCTATTGGTGGTTCCTGGATAGCCTGCCACCATAACAAAATCATTTTCTCGTATGCCTGTCTTCGAAATTTTCAAATGGCTCACAGGTTTATAGGGAATATTATCAAGGTGGTATTCTTGGCTTTTATTTTCTGGGGTAACGTAGGCACGAAGTAAGGCAAAATCGCCGGTGTGTCTTGGGTACATCCAGTTATCAATTTCACCACCAAACTCCCCAATAGATTGAGGAGGAGCATAGACTAATCGCACATCTTTGAGGGCGAGTTTCTTAATCATTTGGTAGGTTTCCCCACTATAAAAACTTTTAACTTCACACTGGAATTCAGGGCTAACCTCACAATTTTTAATTAGTTTCTTCTTATTCGATTGGATAATTTTATATCTGTGGTTTTCTGATTCTGATTGATCAGTGCCTAGTAGGACTTCAGCTGTAACGTTTGTTATCTCTTGAGTGATATAGACTTTTGCTCCTGGTGCTGATGGGGCTTCTTCGTCTATGGTTTTAGCAAGAAACCCACTCTTAAAGAGATCTTTTCCTGTTCGGTCTGAATTAAATTGTAGGTAAGAACCTTCCACACAGTGATAATTTGTTGCTATGAGTCCTTGATCTGAAATAAAGGCTGCAGAGCAACCTCCAAGACTCACAATTGCATTCAGAGGGTATTCAAACAAATCGCTAATTTTTTTTAAATCACCATTAAACCCTGCTGCTTGGATATCTTTTGCCAAATTCGGCAGTTGTGAGGGTTCCCACATGCCTTCATTCGCTAAGGAAATATTCATTATTAACAGTGATAAAAAAAGACTTTTTCTAATATTTTTCATAGTGTTATTGTCTCCCAACCTGTTAAATTTTAAAAGCCCTTACAAGGCGAATGTCAGCGGTTCGATCCCGTCAGTACCCACCAGTCCCTTTCGTTTAATTAACCCCCTATAAAGCTTATGCCTATAGGGTTTTGATTTATAATACTTCTAACCATTAACTTTTTTTGAGGAATTAATAGATGCCATTAGTGAAACCGCTTTCTCCAGACACCAATCCAGAGGTCAGTAAATTAGCTGAATTTTTTAATGAGACTCTAGGGTTTTGCCCAAACTCAGTGTTAACAATGCAAATCCGACCTGAGATTGCTCGTTCTTTTATAAATCTAAATATGGCTGTGATGGCAAACCACGGAAGAGTGACTTCCGCATTCAAGAGAATCATTGCTTGGGTGAGCAGCAATGCAGCTGGGTGTCGGTACTGTCAGGCACACGCCATCAGAGCTGCAGAACGATACGGTGCAGAACAAGAACAACTCGATAATGTTTGGGAATACAGAACCCATAAATCGTTCAATGAAGCTGAAAGAGCAGCACTGGATTTTACATTAGCAGCATCACAGATCCCGAATGCAGTAGATGAAGATCTTCAACAACGATTGCATAGGCATTGGGATGATGGAGAAATAGTCGAAATTTTGGCCGTGATCTCTCTATTTGGCTATTTGAACCGATGGAACGACAGTATGGCCACGAGTATCGAAAGTGGAGCAATCGAATCCGCTGAAAAATATCTAGCAAAAAGTGGATGGAATAAAGGCAAGCAT
>CAZVRH010000040.1:0-13366 GCA_964629335.1 uncultured Woeseia sp. | reverse complement strand
GGAAGAATGATGGCTAAGCGGATCATGGGTAAATCTAGTTTTTCTAAAATTAAAGACGGAACCGACTCTATTCAAATTTTTCTAAATTCAAAAGAGATACCTCAGGAACTCTATGAGCAGTTTAAAACGTATGATATTGGCGATATTTTATGGGTTAAAGGAACTTTATTTAAGACCAAGACTGATGAGTTGACTATCAATGTTAAAGAAGTTGAGCTACTCACTAAATCATTAAGACCTCTGCCAGAAAAATTTCATGGTCTTACAGATACTGAAACCAGGTATCGCAAGAGATATCTTGATCTTATTATGTCTGATGAGAGCAGGGCTGTTTTTGAGAATCGATCAAAAATTATTACCACCATAAGAAGGTATCTCAATCAACAAGATATTCTTGAAGTTGAAACACCTATGATGCAGCCTATCCCTGGGGGAGCGATTGCTCGACCCTTTAAAACTCATCACAACACGCTTGATAAGGATTTTTATCTCCGGATTGCACCTGAGCTTTATTTAAAACGCTTAGTCGTAGGAGGTATGCATAGAGTTTATGAGATTAATCGATCATTCAGGAATGAGGGAGTATCTACCCAGCATAATCCTGAGTTTACAATGCTTGAATTATATTTAGCGTTTGCATCTTATGAGGACATCATGACCTTGGTGGAAGAAATGATCATCGAGATCTCCAAGGATTTATTTGGTTCGACGAAAATTACTTATCAGGATAAAGAATATGATTTATCTGGACCCTTTAAGCGGATCACACTGGAAGAATCTGTTCAGCAATTCAATCCTGAAATCGACTCAGATAAATTAAGAGATCATGACTACCTATTAGATATTTGTAAAAAACTTAAGATTAAAACCAGCAAAAATGCATTGGCGGGAAAATTACTGTTCGAAATATTTGAGAAAACTGTTGAAGATAATTTAATGGAGCCAACCTTTATCACTGGCTATCCAAAAGATGTTTCTCCATTATCAAGAGCCAATGATGACGATCCTTGGTTGGTTGATCGATTTGAATTCTTTATTGCCGGAAGAGAGTTAGCAAATGGATTCCATGAATTAAATGACCCCGATGATCAGTCAGAGCGTTTTAAGAGTCAAGTAAAGGAAAGAGACAGTGGTGACGATGAAGCTATGGTTTATGATGAGGATTATATAGAAGCTTTAGAGTATGGAATGCCACCAACATCAGGTCTAGGAGTTGGTATCGATAGATTGACCATGATTTTTACTGATAAACCTTCCATAAGGGATGTCTTATTATTTCCACACATGAGAAATAAATAGTTCTCTTAATAATTCAACCAATAAGCTTGATCGTTTTATCATCAACAAATAGCTCGTTTTTAGTTTCCAAAATGTTAATGGCTGCTAGGCCCAGACAGAGATCTTTGTCAGTATTAGAGAGAACCACATGTCCGACTGTCTTGTCTTTATTCATCACTGGTTTCTGAGGTGCAAAAACAGTGCCTGTTTGAGCTTCAAATTGATACAACCTTTGTTTAATTTTACCTCTATGCTGAACCCGGGCAACAACCTCTTGGCCTGTGTAACAACCCTTTGAGAAACCGATAGCATTTAGTAGATCTAAATTCAGCATCTGTGGAATATATTCTAATGAATTAAGTTTATTAATGAGCGGTATTCCCATTTTGATATCTTCGATTATCCAGTGATTCTGATCCATGGTTTGACATGAATCTCTATCCTCATCAGCTAATAGGATTAATCTGGTTTGGTCATTAGCTAAAAATCTCAGAGAATAATTATCTGTGCCTGAAAATGCTTCAATAGCATTGTTTTTGTGTTTCTCTGAAATTCCATAAATATTTATGGCTTCGTTACTCAGAATTACTTCAGATCTGAGAATGTAACGACTTAACCAAGTAGTTAAATCCTTAGTCAAATCTGAGCTTAGAATCAAATAATAAGCATTGTCCCATAATTGAACCAATGCAGTTGCGAGAGCTCTTCCTTGAGGGTTACAAAAGCAGGTTAGGTGTAGTTGATGGTCATTTATATCATCGATACTTTGTGTCATTTGACCTTGGAGAAACTCTCCGGCATCACTTCCACTAATCTTTAATACTGACAAATGCTCTAGTTTTTTCATAAATCTTTCTAATGGTTATGTTCAAATAGTTAAAAAGTAACTGTTTGGATATACAAGATAAAGTATAATTGATCAGCAAAAAACATACCAAGATATGAGTCAAGACAAGCAGCCTATTTCCCCTCATCTGTCAGTGTATAAATGGCAAGTGACTAATACATTATCAATATTGCATCGATTTTCTGGAGTTATTCTTTTTTTAGCAGCTTTCGATTTAGCAATCTGGTTTGTTTCAATTGTTTTAGGAGAAGGCGTTTATCTGCTTGTTACAGATTTATTTTCTAGTAATATCGCCATAGTGTGTTGGGTGCTGTGCACGCTTGCTTTTTTTTATCATTTTCTAAACGGGATAAGACATTTATTTTGGGATATAGGTAAAGGCTTCGAAAACAATGAGGTCACTATTTCCGGTGTGATTGTCTTTTTTTCTTCCATTCTGCTTACAACAACTTTTTGGTTCTACCTATTAAATAAGGTTAACTAATGGGCTTAATGATAAGAATACTTAAACTACTAAGCATACACGGCTTTGAACACGCCAGTGAACATTGGAAAAGCCAACGTGAAACTGCAGTGGCGCTCTTGATCTTCAGCACTTGGTTTGCTTATCAATTATTATTTGTCCTAGATTTTTCAGACTATAGCCAAGTTGTTTCATGGGCAAGTAACCCACTTAACACCGTTTTATTAACTCTACTTTCTCTTTACATGATTTATCATGCAGAACTTGGAGTACAAGTCATTATTGAGGATTATATATCGAATGGATCCGTTCAAAAGAAAGTTCTATTCTTTGTAAGAATTTTAAGAATTCTTGTGATTTTAACCAGTCTTTTCGCTCTTTTATCGCTGATAAATTAATCGTAAAAAAATGAATGATAAATACAAAATAATTGAACATGATTTTGATGTTGTGGTGGTGGGTGCAGGAGGCGCAGGTTTAAGAGCCACATTAGGATTGGTTGAAGCAGGATTGTCAACCGCCTGTATTACTAAGGTCTTTCCAACGAGAAGTCACACCGTGGCCGCTCAAGGGGGTATTAGTGCTGCCCTAGGTAATATGGGAGAAGACGATTGGAGATGGCACATGTACGATACGGTCAAGGGTTCAGATTGGTTGGGAGATCAGGACGCCATCGCTTTTATGTGTAAGCAAGCACCAGCTGCAGTATTAGAATTAGAAAAGTACGGGATTCCTTTCTCAAGAACCACCGACGGAAAAATTTATCAAAGAGCATTTGGAGGGATGACCACTCATTTTGGAGAAGGAATAGCTCAGCGAACATGCGCAGCAGCGGATCGAACCGGTCATGCGATGTTACACACTCTTTACCAGCAATCCATTAAAAACGAAGCTGAGTTCTTTGTTGAGTTTTTTGCTCTCGAGTTGATCATGGAGGAGGGGCAATGCAGAGGAGTTATAGCTCTAGAAATGGCCACAGGACTTCTGCACGTTTTTAGAGCTCAAAAAGTGATTTTAGCTACCGGTGGTCATGGCAGAACCTATTTTGCATGTACAGCCGCACATACCTGCACTGGCGATGGTTCTGGTATGGTCTTAAGAGCTGGATTACCACTGCAAGACATGGAGTTTGTACAATTTCATCCGACCGGTATTTATGGGGTGGGTTGCTTAATTACCGAAGGGGTTCGTGGCGAAGGAGGTTTTTTAACCAACTCTGAAGGTGAAAGATTTATGGAGAAATATGCCCCCAGTGCAAAAGATTTAGCTTCAAGAGATGTGGTCAGCAGATCCATCACACTAGAAATCATCGAAGGCAGAGGGGTTGGTCCTAACAAAGATAGAATGGATCTGAATTTACAGCATTTGGATCCACAGGTGATCGAGGAAAGACTGCCAGGGATTGCGGAAACAGCAAGGATATTTGCTGATGTAGACGTGACTAAAGAACCGATACCAATAATACCTACAGTTCATTACGACATGGGAGGAATTCCTACAAACAAACATACCGAGGTGGTTACCAAGAACCAATCCGGTGAGATGGAAGTTGTTCAAGGTTTAATGGCTGTTGGGGAAGCTGCTTCTGTATCGGTTCATGGGGCCAACAGATTGGGCTCTAATTCACTTCTTGATTTAGTGGTTTTTGGAAAGGAAGCTGCTGAGCAGTGCTCAAGAACGATCAAAAGTGGCAACCAAAAACCACTGCCTCAACATGAAATTGATAGGGCATTGGATAAATTTGATTCCATCAGATATGCCAAAGGTTCTTTAGCGACTGCAGATATTAGAATGGAGATGCAACAAATAATGCAAAACCATGCATCTGTTTTTAGAACAGAAGAATTGCTCACACAAGGCGTTGAAAAACTCAAGTCCTGTCTCAGTTCATTTAACGATGTGTCTGTAACCGATCGAGGCTTGATATGGAATACAGATTTAATTGAAACATTGGAATTAGAAAACCTTCTCGGTCAAGCCATCATAACTATGGAATCTGCATTAGCGAGACAGGAAAGCAGGGGCGCTCATGCTCGAGATGATTATCCTGATCGAGACGATGAGAACTGGCTTAAGCACAGTTTAGGGTGGTTAGCTTCAAACAATGAAACTCGTATTGACTCACAACCGGTTCAGCTTGATACTAAGACCGATGAGGTTGAGTCAGTCCCATTAAAAGCAAGGATATATTAAGAGGTTAAGCAGATGGCGGAATTTACCTTACCTAAAAATTCAAGAGTTAATCAAGGTCAAATCTTCAAGGCAGAGGAGGGGGCCAATAATATCAGGAAATTTTTAGTTTATCGTTACGATCCTATGGATGATGCTAATCCAAGAATAGACACTTATGAAATTGATTTGGATGAATGCGGCTCAATGGTTTTGGATGCTTTAATTAAGATTAAAGCAGATTTTGATCCTTCGCTTTCTTTTAGAAGATCCTGTCGAGAAGGGATATGTGGCTCTTGTTCACATAATATTAACGGGGTTAATACTTTGGCTTGCACTCAGCCAATAAAGGATTTAAAGGGTGATATAAGAATTTACCCATTACCACACATGACCGTAGTTAAAGATTTGGTTGTGGATCTCTCAGGATTTTATGAGCAGTATGCTTCGATTGAGCCTTGGTTAAAAACTAATTCAGAACCCCCAGAAGGAGCTGAACGTTATCAAACTAAGGATCAACAAGAGAAGATCGATCGGCCCTCTGCCTGTATTCTATGTGCTTGCTGTTCAACCAGTTGTCCAAGTTATTGGTGGAACGGCGATAAATATTTAGGGCCAGCTGCTTTATTAGCATCTTATCGATGGTTACAAGACAGTCGAGACGAGGCTAAAGAAGAACGGCTCAGAGAACTCAATGATTCATCAAAATTATACCGATGTCATACCATCATGAACTGTTCATTTGCTTGCCCAAAAGATTTGAATCCTGGACAAGCTATTGCAGAAATTAAAAAAATGATCGCTACTCAGGATTTAAATGACTCAGACTCTAAATGACTTATCCAGAATAAAATGGAGATGCAGAAGAGGAACAAAAGAGCTAGACTTTCTTCTTCTCTCGTATTTTGACAAAAAATACATTAACGCTGACGTCGAAGATCAAAAATCATTCCTGCGTTTATTAGAATTTCAAGATCCGATACTCATTGATTTTTTTGCGAACCCAAAAGAGGTGAAGGATCCGGGTGTTCAACAAATTATTTCTGAAATCCTCGGAAACAATGAAGGCTACTTAATTAAATGAAAAATATAAGAAATTTTTCAATCATTGCTCATATTGATCATGGCAAATCGACACTTGCAGACCGCTTAATTCAGATTTGTGGAGGACTGGATGAGCGAGAAATGAAAGAACAAGTCCTCGATACTATGGAGCTTGAACAAGAACGCGGTATTACTATAAAGGCTCAGAGTGTCTCCCTTAAATATACCGCTAAAGATGATCAAGAATATGTTTTGAATCTAATCGATACTCCTGGGCATGTTGATTTTTCCTATGAGGTATCTCGATCATTAGCGGCTTGTGAAGGAGCACTGTTGGTTGTGGATGCTTCTCAGGGAGTAGAAGCTCAAAGTGTGGCTAACTGTTACAGTGCCATTGAACAGGGTTTGGAGATTATCCCTGTTATTAATAAAATTGATTTACCAGCAGCTGATCCTGAAAAAGTCATTGCAGACATTGAAGAAATTATAGGTATTGAAGTTGAAGATCCAATCTTGATCAGTGCGAAAACCGGCGAAGGAATTGATCCTTTAATGGAAAGAATTATTTCGGATATTCCCGCCCCGATTGATCGTAAGAGAAAGCATTTGGAAGCATTGATTATTGATTCTTGGTTTGATCAATATGTGGGAGTCGTTTCATTGCTCAGAATAATGAGCGGCAAAATATCGGTTGGGGATAAAATCAAAGTGATGTCGACCAAACAAGAATTTATAGTTAATGAGTTAGGCGTCTATACACCAAAAACTAAAAATAAGAAATCACTGTTGTCCGGTGAGGTAGGTTTTTTAATTGCAGGAGTTAAGGATATCTATGGAGCTCCAGTCGGCGATACCATTACTCAATTTAAAGACCCCAGTTCCAAAGCTCTTCCAGGGTTTAAAACTATACAACCAAGAGTATTTGCTGGGCTTTACCCTTCGGTGTCGGAAGATTTAGAGGCATTTAGAGAGGCTCTTGAAAAACTCAAATTAAATGACGCTTCGCTTCATTTTGAGCCGGAGTCTTCTTCTGCTTTGGGTATAGGATTTCGTTGCGGTTTCCTAGGTATGCTCCACATGGAAATTGTGCAAGAACGATTGGAACGAGAATACGATCTTGATTTAGTTACAACTTCACCAACGGTTGTTTATGAAGTTCTTCAAACCAACGGTGAGGTAATACAAATTGATAACCCTGACGCACTTCCGGCTATGAATAAGGTTAAAGAAATTCGTGAACCTATTGTTGAGGCAACCATACTTTTACCGCCTGATTTTGTAGGAAACGTTATCCAATTATGTGAATCGAGACGAGGCGTACAAAAACGGCTGCAATATCTCGGTCGGCAAGTCGTCTTAGACTACGAACTCCCCTTAGCTGAAGTGGTGTTGGATTTTTTTGATCAATTAAAGTCCGTTTCAAAAGGTTATGCATCTTTTGACTATTCATTTATGAGATTTAGAACAGACCAACTGGTTCGATTAGATATTTTAGTGAACAGGGAAAAAGTGGATGCATTTTCCGTAATTATACATAGAGATAATGCCGTACAGAGAGGCAGAAAGATTATTCAAAGACTGACAAAAATTATTCCACGTCAAATGTTTGAAGTGGCCTTACAAGCAGCAATAGGAGCTAAAATAATAGCCAGAGGTAATGTTAAAGCTTTTAGAAAAAATGTAACCGCAAAGCTTTATGGAGGGGATGTCACTCGAAAAATGAAATTATTAAAAAAACAAAAAGCAGGAAAGAAGCGAATGAAGCAGTTTGGTTCAGTTGAAATACCTCAAGAAGCTTTTTTATCGATTATGAGAAAAGATAGCTCTAGAAAACCATAATTAATTCATAATTGTTCAGTACTTATAGAATCAATCAATTTATAATGTGACCTATGATATATGATTTTCAGACAATTTTATTTTTTATCATCCTCTTTTTATCTTTAATTTGGGTGGTTGGTCGATTCGTTTTAAAGAAGAAATCAAGTGTTGTTGAGATATCAGAAGCATTGGTTCCTATCCTGTTGCTGATTTTATTACTAAGGTCTTTTATTTTTGAGCCCTTCAGAATTCCTTCGGGATCAATGATGCCAACTTTGGAAAAAGGAGATTTTATTATTGTAAGAAAGTATGCATACGATCTAAGGCTCCCGGTTACTGGTAAATCAATCATGACCACCAACCAACCTCAAAGGGGCGATTTGGTGGTATTTAACTTACCCTCTGATCCATCCATAAAATACATAAAACGACTGGTCGGGTTACCCGGGGATGAAATTGTCTATGAAAATAAAGAACTTTCTATCAACGGCACTCAAGTTAAAAGCAAATATCAATCCGTTTATAAAGATCCTAAACAATATGGATCCCATGTCTATACTGAGACCTTCGAGGAAGGCATACATTCAATACTATTAATTCCCTCAAGACGAGGACGAGAGGGGTCATTTAGTGTCCCTGAAGGCTATTATTTTTTGATGGGAGACAACCGAGATAACAGTAAAGACAGCCGTTACGATGATCCTGGTTTTGTTTCAAGAGATCTTTTTGTCGGAAAAGCCACCAGGATTTGGTTTAACTGGGATTTCAACTCTTTCCCTGAATGGGAGAGAATTGGAGATAAAATCGAATAACTGTTTATAGTTTGGATAATCAATCAAAATATCAATGGTGTTTAGAGAGTCTGGGCTATAACTTTAAAGACAGTTCGCTTTTGGAATTGGCATTAACTCATCGCAGTTTCTCTGCAGACAATAATGAACGCTTAGAATTTTTAGGAGATGCTGTTCTGGATTTAGTTCTCAGCGATCTTCTATTTCAAAAATACCCCTCCGTTGATGAGGGAAATTTAAGCAGAATACGTGCATCCATAGTCAACGAGAAATCATTATCAACCTTAGCAAAACAATTAAATATAAGTGAGCAAATTGTTTTAGGCGACGGCGAGGCTTTATCTGGTGGCGAACAGAGGGAATCAATACTTGCAAATACCTTAGAAGCAATAATCGGCGCCATACACTTGGACAGTGGTTTTGAAACAGTTTCCAAGATAGTTAGCGTTGTTTTTAAAGACATGATTGATTCTATTGATCCATCATCCAGTTATAAAGACGTGAAAAGTAGACTGCAAGAATTACTTCAGCAACAGCAACAGTCTTTACCGGATTACCGCTTAAAGCAAACGAGAGGAGAAAAACATGATCAGATTTTTTTCATTGAGTGTGTAATTAAAGATAAGAACCTTGTTACCTCGGGCAGCGGTAAAACAATTAAGATTGCAGAACAACAGGCTGCCGGTAAGGCTTTGAAAAAACTATTAGATGGATAAGCATCATAAAAAAACTGGGTACGTTGCGGTTCTAGGCAGACCCAATGTGGGAAAATCAACCTTGGTGAATGCTTTGATTGGTGAAAAGATATCGATCGTAACCTCTAAACCTCAGACCACTCAACTAAATGTTTTAGGCATATTGCACAACAAAGAATCCCAGATAATTTTTATTGATACCCCGGGTCTGGTATCGGAAAAACAAAAGAGATTTAATGCTAAAGCTTTTAATCGGGAGGCGCTCAATGCTTTATCTCAGGCCGAATTAGTTTTGATGATTGTCGAAGCAAATGTTTGGAAAAAAGCCGATGATTATATTTTAGAGCAGCTAGAGACGTTGAATATTAGTGGGATACTTATTGTTAACAAGGTGGATAAATACAAGGATAAGAATAAAATTTTGGATTTTTTGAAAGAACACTCTGAGAGTAAAATCTTACTCGAAACTGTTCCAGTCTCGGCTCTGTATCATAAGAATCTAACCACACTCATAAAAGTTATAGAAAGGCACTTACCAACTCAATCACCAGAATTTGATTCCAATGTCATCACTGATAAAGACACCAGTTTTCGAATCACGGAAATTTTGAGAGAACGTTTAATGCATCACCTGAGTGATGAACTTCCTTACAGCCTTGAGTGTGTGTTGGATAATTTCGAAGACAGGGACAAGATTGTAATGATTGATTTATTAATTAAAACAAAAAAAGCAGCCCATAAAAAAATTATTATTGGTAAAGGTGGGCAATTATTAAAGAAGGTAGGCACTGAAGCCAGAAAAGAAATCGAAACTTTAATTAATAAAAAAGTGTTTCTTACCACTCAGGTTCGATCAATTAAAAAAGACAGAAAATTAAGTATATGAGCTCCAATCAAATTATTGAGAATGAACCAGCTTATTTAATTCATCAACGACCTTATTCTGAGACCAGCCAAATTGTTAATCTATTTTCTCGTCACTACGGTCGAATTGACGTGGTAGCCAAGGGTTCAAAAAGACCCAAATCAAAGTTTAAATCTTTTCTGCAACCGTTCTCACCAATCCTTGTTTCCTGGTCCGGTCGATCGCAATTAAAGACACTCAGAAACGTTGATATAAATTCGGACAAGCAACTCAACGCACCGTCCAAGCATCTAATGTCAGCCTTTTATTTGAATGAACTCATTCTTTCTTTTTTGACCACGGCTGACCCTCACCCTGAGCTATTTGATGTTTATTCTTTAGCTATTGAGAAATTATCTTACGAGAATTCAAGCGAAGCGATCCTTAGAGATTTTGAATTAAACTTATTAACAGAGATTGGTTACGCAATCAATTTCCAAACTGAAGCTATGTCTTTAAAAAAAATTGATCCAAATTTATCTTACAGATTTTTTGTGGAAGAGGGATTCATTAGCTCGATCACCGCTAGTAATCGTGATGCCTTGATTAAAGGGTCTGTCTTAAAAGCCATAGATAACAGAGACTTTTCAAACCCTGAAATATTAAAAGTTGCAAAAAGAATTGCCAGACAGTCCATTCGACATCATTTATCAGGAAAGGAGTTGAACACTAGAAAAGTAGTTAAATCCTTGAAGACAAGACTCTCAACAGATTAGAGTTTTCTCACAATAATGGTGCCAAATCTGATTTGATCATATTGTTCGCACTCGATTTGATTTAAAACTTCGGAGACTAAGTCAATCATTCTTTGACTGTTTCCACACACTATTTCAAGCGGAATCTCGTTTTGATTAAGAAACACAAAGTTCTCCACTATTCTAGCGACATCCTGATGTTTGATTCCGTGTAAATCTAATTTCTTTAATTTCAATAGAGAACATTCTCCAAATAAATAATAAATAATGATATGTTAAAGTCTTATTTTCGGAAACCAATGAGTAAAAATAAGAAAAGCAAATCTCCAGTAACCGGTCAGGAATATCAGGCCAGTTCTGAACCCAGATACACGGGCATTCCTAGTTTTATGAGAAGTTCTGTGGCCACATCTCTTCAGGATTTAGATATTGCATTAGTTGGTGTCCCTTACGACGGTGGAGTGACCAACCGAGCTGGTGCTCGACATGGACCTCGAGAGATCAGGAATCAGTCAAGTCTTATGAGAGGATATCATCACGTCACCAGGACTAATCCATTCAATCAGGCGCGGATTGCTGATGTGGGCGATGTGATTTTTTCTCAGCAATTTAACCATCAAGCTGTGGTGGACGATATTACAAATTTTTTTACCTTGATTAAACAAGCCGGAGTTATACCACTAAGTGCCGGTGGGGATCACTCTATTACGTATCCCATTTTTCGAGGGATCGCCTCTGACGGGCCTGTGGGTATGATCCATATCGATGCTCACACAGACACTTGGGGTGAGATTTGGGGGACTAAGTTTCATCATGGCTCACCATTTCGATTAGCTGTTGAAGACGGTCTACTTGATCCAAAGAGAACCATACAAATTGGTATAAGAGGAGCTCAAAGTTTTCTAGACGGGATTGATTTCTCTTTGTCTTCCGGAATGCGAGTAGTGTTTATGGAAGAGTTTCATGATGTGGGGGTAGAGCAAGTAATAAAAGAGGCAAAACAAGTCGTTGGAGAGGGATCGGTTTATTTATCTTTTGATGTTGATGGTCTTGATCCAGTTTACGCACCAGGCACTGGTACACCTGAAGTGGGAGGCATAACAACACTCGAGGCTCAGCAATTTTTAAGAGGTTTAATGGGGCTTAATTTTGTGGGTGGTGACGTGGTTGAAGTGGCTCCTCCGTTTGACCAAACTGGGAATACGGCATTAGTCGGAGCGACTCTCATGTATGAGATATTGTGTTTGTTTGCTGATCGTTTTAAAGATTAACTGCAAAGATTGAATAAGCAAATAGAATGCATTCCTAATCCTTATCAATCTGAGGATAATAAGTTGTGTGCGAAGAGCAACAATGAAGCTTATGATTTTCATAAAACTCTACCGGGCTATGAACCTACCCCGCTGTTCAATCTAGGGCAACTTTCCAACCAACTAGGTCTTAAGGGAATCTTAGTTAAAGATGAAAGTCAACGACTCGGACTCAATGCCTTTAAAGTCTTGGGTGCGAGTTATGCAATGGCTTTGGAAATTGAACGCATTCTTAACTTTCAAAATACCTCACTCACCTACGAGATGTTAAAAACACAGGGTGAAGCTATTAAAGAGATGACCTTTGTCACCGCAACCGATGGTAATCATGGAAGGGCTGTGGCTTGGTGTGCCAAGCATTTCGGGTGTAAGGCAGTGGTCTATCTACCTAAAGGCACTTCTGATTTTCGTTTCCGGGCAATACAACAACTCCATGCTGAAGCTGAAATCACTAAGATGAATTATGACGACACTGTGAAGTATGCAGAATCTCAAGCCCAGAAGAATAAATGGGTCTTATTACAAGATTCATCATGGCCAGGTTATATGGATGTACCAAGACACATCATGACAGGCTATTCAACTATGGTCGAAGAATTCATCGAGCAAACATCGGAATGGCCCACTCATGTGATAGCTCAAGCCGGGGTTGGCTCATTTGCAGCCTCAATCTTTTCTTGTTTTTCAAAAACTAATAAGCCAAAACCAAAATTAATACTTTTAGAGCCTAGCGGTGCTGCCTGTTTTTTTAATTCGATAGCAGTTGGTGATGGACAGCCGCACTTAACCCGAGAATTAAATACCATCATGGCAGGGCTTTCATGTGGATTACCAAGCGTTCTGGCTTGGGATATCATCACACAGTTCACAGATATTTTTGCTATTTGTGATGATCAACTGGCCATCAAAGGTATGCAATTATTTGCACACCCTAATCAAGGAGATCCATTAATTGTATCTGGAGAGAGTGGGGCAGTACCGCTTGGTTTTATTTATGAAATCTGCAGCAATAAGAACTATGTTTCAATGAAAAACCTTTTGGAAATAGATTCTTCATCAAGAATAGTCATGTTTTCCACAGAAGGTGATACTGATCCAGATTTGTATACTAAGGCTATCCTTCAAAACTAATTTTTAGAAGAGCTCCATAATCATACAACGGGCAGAACCTCCACCATAAGCTTCAATTGTTTCAAGATTAGAATGCAAGAGGTTTGTGAAATATTGTTCGAGAAGCTTGATCTGTGACGACTCAAAACCATCGTAAGCCGTGGCTGACATCACCAAGTTAAGATTATTATTTGTGTCTTTTATTTCAATGCAGTTTCCACAGAAGCTCATCAATTGAT
>CAZVRH010000039.1:0-13687 GCA_964629335.1 uncultured Woeseia sp. | reverse complement strand
AAATGAGCAAAAGCTTTATTTGCTTCAGCCATTTTGTGAGTATCTTCTTTTTTCTTAATAGCATTCCCTCTATCATTAGAGGCATCAAGAAGTTCATTCGCTAATTTAATCTTCATACTTTTTTCTTGCCTTGATCTCGCTGATTCTATTAACCAACGCATAGCTAGTGCCTCCCTTCTATCGTGTCTGACTTCGACAGGAATTTGGTATGTCGCACCGCCAACCCTCCTAGATCTAACTTCTACTACAGGTTTGACTTTTTCTAGGACTTCAGCAAACACCTCGGGTGCTTTTTCTAAGGGTTTACCAAGTTTTTGAACAAGTGTTTCCAAAGCTTCATAAACAATCGTCTCTGCAGTTGATTTTTTGCCGTCTTTCATAATCATATTGATAAACTTTGCTAATAACCGACTAGAAAACTTTGGATCTGGCAAGATCGATCTTTTTAAAGCTGCATTCCTTCTAGACATATCTAACCTTTAGGCCTCTTTGCACCATATTTTGACCTTCCTTGTTTTCTATCGTTTACTCCAGAGCAATCGAGTGTTCCTCTGATTGTGTGATAGCGAACCCCTGGCAGATCTTTTACTCTGCCTCCTCGAATTAAAACAACTGAGTGTTCTTGAAGGTTATGTCCTTCTCCACCTATATAACTAGTAACCTCATAGCCGTTTGTTAGCCTTACCCTAGCAACTTTTCGCAGAGCAGAATTTGGTTTCTTTGGTGTGGTAGTGTATACACGAGTACAAACCCCTCTCTTTTGAGGTTTGCCTTCTAGAGCTGGGACATTATTCTTAACTAATTTCCTCTTTCTAGACTTTCTAACTAACTGATTAATTGTTGTCATAACTAATTTTCAAAGTAAATTCTGAAGGATTCTATTCTTCTCAAGCAAATGGTTCAAGTAATTTAAATTATTTAGCTAGGCTTTGCTCGCCTGAATCTTGCTTTCTTCTTGAGAGGTTTCATCTAAATCTTTTAATCCTTTAGCAAATTCTTCTTCAGCAACCTGTGCTGCATCGGCCTCTGTGCTGTAACCTGTTCCAGCCGGGACAAGTCTTCCGACTACCACATTCTCTTTAAGGCCTCTTAATTTATCGACTGATCCTTTGACAGCAGCTTCCGTAAGTACCCGAGTTGTTTCTTGAAAGGAGGCAGCAGAAATAAAAGAGGTTGTTGCTAAAGATGCCTTTGTTATTCCCATGATCGTAGGCTTATATGAGGCAGGGTTAAGATCCTCAGAAACCATCTTTTCATTGATATCTAAAAGCTCGGATCTATTAATTAATTCACCTGTAAGTAATCTTGTATCTCCTGGCTCATCAACCTCTAATGTTCTCATCATTTGTCTGATTATAATTTCTATATGCTTGTCATTGATTGGCACACCTTGAAGTCTATAGACATCCTGGACTTCTTTAACAAGATAATAGGTTAAGCTTTCTATACCTTGAACTTCTAGAATGTCATGCAAACTGAGTTCTCCATCAGAAATAATCTCCCCTTTTTGAATTTTTTCACCTTCAAAAATATTTAGAGTTCTTGTTTTAGGGATTAATTCTTCGAAGCTTTCACCCTCATCGTCAGTTATTACTAGCCTCACTTTTCCTTTTGTTTCTTTTCCAAAACTAGCAATTCCTGAGTGCTTAGCTAGTATGGCTGCATCTTTTGGTTTTCTGGCCTCAAACAGATCAGCAACTCTTGGTAAACCACCTGTAATATCACTGGTTTTGGAAGACTCAAGTGGTATTCTGGCTATAACATCTCCTGTATCTATTTTTTGACCGTCTTGAATATTTAAAATAGCTCCAGGTGGGAATGTGTAAACTATAGGCGTTTCCGTTCCTTTAAACATGACTGGTTTTCCTCTAGAGTTTAGAAGAGTAGCTTTTGGTCTATTAGCTGAAGAAGTGCTTGTTTGCTTTTTATAATCCATAATTATTACATTTGACAACCCTGTTACTTCATCGAGTTGTTCTGTAACCGTAACTCCGTCAATAAAATCCTCAAAAACCATAGTCCCAGATGCTTCAGAAACAATGGGGTGGGTGTGAGGGTCCCATGTAGAGATAACATCACCAGCTTTAACTTTCTGTCGGTCCTTGATATTAATTACTGCCCCATAAGGCACCTTATAGCGTTCTTTTTCCTTATTGTATTTATCTAAAATAATAATTTCTCCAGATCTACTAACAGCAACTAGATTCTTATCTTTGTTTTTGATGGTTTTCAGATTATAGAGAGATGCTGTGCCATCGTTACTAACCTCTATAGAGTTTATAGCAGCTGAGCTTGAAGCTGCTCCTCCAATATGAAATGTTCGCATTGTCAATTGAGTTCCTGGTTCGCCAATTGATTGAGCGGCAATAATACCGACTGCCTCTCCAATATTAACCAAATGACCTCTTGCCAAATCTCTCCCGTAACATTGAGCACATATACCATGGGATGTTTCGCATGTGACAGGAGTTCTAATGACAATTGAGTCAACACTGTTCTCTGTTATCAGATCTACGTTGTCTTCGTCTATCAATGTTCCTCTTTTTAAAATAACTTGCTTATCCTCTCTGTCTTTGATGTCTTCGGATATAATTCTCCCTAATACCCTTTCGCTCAGACCTACAACAACTTCTCCTCCTTCAACAACCGCTGTAAGAGTCAATCCATTTTTGGTCTTACAATCATCTTCAGTTACTACTAGATCTTGTGATACATCTACTAATCTTCGTGTCAAATAACCCGAATTTGCTGTTTTCAGGGCTGTATCAGCCAACCCCTTTCTAGCTCCGTGGGTTGAAATAAAGTACTGCAATATATTTAACCCTTCTCTGAAGTTTGCAGTAATAGGTGTTTCTATAATTGACCCATCTGGTTTGGCCATTAATCCTCTCATTCCAGCTAATTGCCTAATCTGTGCTGCAGATCCTCTTGCACCTGAGTCTGCCATCATATAAATGGAGTTAAATGAATCTTGCTGTTGCTTTGTACCTGCAGAATCTTCAACTTCTTCAAAGCCTAATTTATCCATCATCGCACTTGCAACTTGATCATTTGTTCTGGACCAAATATCAACAACTTTGTTGTATCTTTCACCTTGGGTCAGCAAGCCTGAAGTAAATTGACTTTGTATATTCTTAACCTGGGATTCAGCTTCAGCTATAATTGGTTCTTTTTGATCAGGAACAACCATATCATCTAATGCTATTGATACTCCAGACTTTGTAGCGTATTCAAAACCTGTATACATAAGCTTGTCTGCAAGAATAACGGCCGCTTTCAAACCCACTTCCCGATAACATTTATTTATCAGATTAGAGATTGATTTACTGTCCATGACTTTATTAATTTCAGTAAATGAAATCTTATTGGGAAGTATTTTAGAGAGCAGTGATCGTCCTACAGTTGTATCTATAATTTTTGTTTCGTATTCTTCTGATTCCGCTTTAAATTCCTTGATTCTCAATTTAATTTTTGCATGCAAATTTACAAAATTATTTGCGAAAGCCCTTTCAACTTCACTAATATCTGCAAAGATTGAATTTTCACCTTTGTCATTAATTTTTTCTCTGGTCATATAATATAGACCTAATACAACATCTTGTGACGGGACAATTATTGGCTCACCATTTGCTGGAGATAATATGTTATTGGATGACATCATTAATGCTCTACTCTCGATTTGTGACTCGATAGAAAGAGGAACATGAACAGCCATTTGATCTCCATCAAAATCTGCATTGAATGCTTTGCAAACTAGAGGGTGTAATTGTATAGCTTTACCTTCAATTAAAACAGGCTCAAATGCTTGTATACCAAGCCTATGAAGCGTTGGTGCTCTATTTAATAAAACAGGATGTTGCCTAATAACACCATCCAAAATATCCCAGATTTCAGGTCCTTCTTGCTCAACTTGTCTTTTTGCAGATTTTATTGTTGATGCTTCGCCTTGATAAATTAGTTTACTGAAAACGAATGGTTTAAATAATTCAAGTGCCATTTTTTTAGGAATCCCACACTGATGAAGCTTCAAAGTCGGGCCAACTACGATTACAGATCTTCCTGAATAATCAACTCGTTTCCCCAATAAATTTTGCCTAAACCTTCCTTGTTTTCCTTTTATCATATCTGCCAGGGATTTTAACGGTCTCTTATTGGAGCCAGTAACTGCACGCCCCATTCTTCCATTGTCCAAAAGTGCATCTACCGATTTTTGCAACATCCTTTTCTCGTTCCTAACAATAATCTCTGGCGCATTAAGATCGAGTAATCTTTGGAGTCTGTTGTTTCTATTAATAACTCTTCGATACAAATCATTTAAATCAGAGGTTGCAAAACGTCCTCCATCAAGTGGCACCAAAGGCCTAAGATCCGGAGGTAGAATAGGTAGAACTTTGAGAATCATCCATTCTGGTCTGTTTCCTGATTTTGAGAGAGATTCAAGTAATTTAAGTCGTTTTTGATAACGTTTTATCTTAATCTGTGAGGCAGTTGCTTCCATATCATCTTGAATTTGGTCCATAGCAGATTTGATATCTATTTTTTTCAAAATTTCATATATCGCTTCTGCTCCCATAATTGCTGTAAAATCATCACCATATTGCTCAAGAGACTCAAGATACTCTTCTTCAGACATGAGTTGACCTCTTTTTAGGTCAGTCATTCCAGGGTCGGTAACAAGATACGCTTCAAAATATAAAACTCTCTCAATTTCCCTTAAAGTCATGTCAAGTAATAAACCTATCCTTGATGGCAATGATTTAAGGAACCATATATGTGCTACGGGACTTGCCAATTCTAGATGACCCATTCTTTCTCTTCTAACTTTGCTTTGAGTTACTTCAACTCCACACTTCTCACAAACTACTCCTCTATGTTTTAGCCTTTTATATTTGCCGCATAGGCATTCATAGTCTTTTACAGGTCCAAAAATTTTTGCACAAAACAAGCCATCTCTTTCAGGCCTAAATGTTCTATAGTTAATCGTTTCTGGTTTTTTAACCTCACCATAGGACCATGATCTAATCATATCTGGAGAAGCCAATGCTATCCGTATATGATCAAAATCCTCTGAATTTGATTTTTGGTTAAATATATTTAATAAATTTTTCATTTAATACCTATGATTTAGTTTTCATTCTTCCCTTGTTTCCTCTACTAAGTCCATACTTAAGCCTAAAGATCTAATCTCTTTCATAAGAACATTGAAAGATTCAGGTATACCGGTATCTAACTCATTAGTTCCGTCAACGATTTGTTTATACATTCTTGTTCTACCTTGAACATCGTCAGACTTAACAGTCAATAATTCTCTTAATGTATGAGAAGCTCCATAAGCCTCGAGTGCCCAAACTTCCATTTCACCAAATCTTTGTCCTCCAAATTGTGCTTTGCCACCAAGTGGTTGCTGTGTAACTAAACTATATGGTCCTGTGGATCTTGCATGCATCTTATCGTCCACAAGATGATTGAGCTTTAATATGTACATGTATCCTACAGTGGTGGGTCTATCAAAGTATTTACCACTCCTGCCATCAATAAGTCTTGTCTGACCTGATTCAGGTAAATCAGCTAACCTCAATAATGATTTTATTTCATTTTCTTCTGCGCCATCAAAAACAGGTGTAGCCATAGGCACGCCGTCTTTAAGATTATTTGCTAATTCTAGTATTTCATTATCTGAAAGTTTAGATAATACAACTTTTTCAGAGGCGCTATTGGTGTTATAAACCTGGCCTAAAAATTCTCTCAGTTTTTTTATTAATGCATTGCCTTTCTTTTCTTTAAGAATTTCCTTTATCTTATTTCCAAGTTCTTTTGCTGCCCATCCTAGGTGAGTTTCAAGTATTTGTCCCACGTTCATCCTAGAAGGAACACCTAGCGGGTTTAGGACAATGTCTATTGGTGTTCCATTCTCCATGTAGGGCATATCTTCAACTGGCACAATTCTAGAGATTACACCCTTGTTACCATGTCTTCCTGCTACTTTATCTCCGGGTTGCACTCTTCTTTTTACAGCTAAGAACACCTTCACCATTTTTAGAACACCAGGAGGTAAGTCATCGTATGCTTTTATTTTCCTCTTGGCTGCATCTAACTTTTGAGTGAATTCTTTTTTAAGAGCTTTATGATTCCTATAGTAAGTCTCTAGCTGGCTATTTAATTTCTCATTTTCTAGCCTTATTTCAAACCACTTATTTTGATTCAATGTACCAAGATACTCTTCATCTATCTTTATAGACTTTCTTCCTAACTTGGCTGTTTTGTTAAGTAGCAGTCTCTGAACTCGGGTGAATATGTCGGTCTCCATTATTCTCAGCTGATCTTTCAGATCTTTTCTAATTGAATCAATTTCTGCTACTTCAATTTCATTTGACCTTTCATCTTTTTCAACACCCTCTCGACAAAAAACTCGAACATCTATAACTGTCCCATCCATGCCAGATGGCACTCTAAGTGATGTATCTTTAACATCAGAAGCCTTTTCACCAAAGATAGCTCTAAGTAATTTCTCCTCAGGTGTTAATTGTGTTTCACCTTTAGGAGTTATTTTTCCAACAAGAATATCTCCAGCAACCACTTCTGCACCAATATAGGCAATACCGGATTCATCAAGCTTCCTTAAAGCATTATCTCCAACATTTGGAATATCAGCAGTTATTTCCTCGGATCCAAGTTTTGTGTCTCTAGCAATACACTGAAGCTCTTCAATATGAATCGTGGTAAAACGATCTTCCTGAACTACTCTTTCTGAAATCAAAATAGAGTCTTCGAAATTAAAGCCATTCCATGGCATAAATGCCACAAGTAAATTCTGACCTATTGCTAGCTCTCCTAAGCTTGTTGAAGCTCCATCTGAAATAACATCGCCCTTGGAGATAATATCCCCAACAGAGACTAATGGTCTCTGATTTATACAAGTATTCTGATTTGATCTTGTATATTTTGTGAGACCGTATATATCAACTCCAGATTCTCCAGTAATTGCTTCATCATCATTAACCGCAATCACTATCCTTGATGCATCTACAGAATCAACAACACCCCCTCTTTTAGCAACTATCGTTACACCTGAATCAGTCGCAACAATTCTTTCCATGCCTGTGCCCACGAGTGGCTTATCAGCCAGAAGTGTTGGCACTGCTTGTCTTTGCATATTTGATCCCATTAGGGCCCTATTGGCATCATCATGCTCCAAGAATGGAATAAGTGAAGCTGCTATAGAAACTATTTGCTTTGGAGAAACATCCATATACTCAATTGTGTCTGGAGGCATTAATGTAAATTCATTTTTGTATCTAGCTGAGATAAGCTCATCTTCTAATTGATTCTTAGAATCAAGCTTTGAATTAGCTTGCGCTATAACATAGTTGCTCTCATCAATAGCAGATAGATATTTAATTTTATTAGTTGCTTTTCCATTAACTACTTTCCTATATGGGGTTTCAAGAAACCCATAGTCATTAACTCTTGAATAAATCGCCATGGAATTAATTAATCCAATATTCGGTCCTTCAGGTGTCTCAATAGGACAAACTCTTCCATAATGAGTCGGATGAACATCTCTAACCTCAAAACCTGCTCGCTCTCTTGTTAATCCTCCTGGTCCAAGAGCAGAAATTCTTCTTTTATGAGCAATTTCTGATAGTGGATTATTTTGATCCATAAATTGAGATAACTGGCTAGACCCAAAAAACTCTTTGATAGCTGCGGACACTGGTTTTGAATTAATAAGATCTCTGGGCATTAACTCTTCAGTTTCTACCAGTGATAGCCTATCTTTAACTGCTCTCTCAACCCTAATAAGGCCAATTCTAAAAGTATTTTCTACCATCTCACCAACAGTTCTAATTCTTCTGTTGCCCAAATGATCAATATCGTCAACTGAATCTGAACCATTTCTAATATTAATTAGTGTTTTTAGAACATTGATAATGTCATCTGTTGATAAGATGGAACTTCCCTTTTCGGAATCGATATTAATCCTACGATTAAATTTCATTCTGCCTACTTGTGAAAGATCGTATCTTTCCTCGTTGAAGAATAAGTTGTTGAATAAATTTTCTGAGGCATCTTTTGTTGGAGGTTCTCCGGGTCTCATCATCCTATAGATCTCTATGAGCGCTTCTTCTGCCGAAGATGATGGGTCTATTCTTAGCGAATTTGAAATATATGGCCCTTGATCAACATCGTTAATATAGATGGTCTCAATTTCATTAATTTTTTTCTCTAAAATTTCATCTATTAATTCTTTAGTTAAAATATCGTTAGCTCTCGCTATTAATTCTCCCGTTTCCTTTTCGACCAGGTCATTGGCTAGCACCTTATTCTCAATGTCTACGAGGTTTAAGCTCAGGTACTTATTCTTACTGCCTTTAATTTGTTTTATGTGAAGCGCATTAATTCTCTTACCTTTCGCAACAATTAATTTTTTTCCAATAGTGATATCGAATTCTGCGATGGTGCCTTTCAAATGCTCATGATTTATTTGAATTTTTGCTTCCTTTGATGAAATCTTGTATTTATCTTTTTCAAAGAAAATATCTACTATTTGCTGATCACTTAATCCTAAAGCGTGTAATAAAATTGTAGCCGGTATTTTCCTTCTTCTGTCTATTCTGGCGAAAATACTATCTTTAGCGTCAAATTCAAAATCTAGCCAGGAACCTCTATAAGGTATTATTCTTGCTGAAAATAGAAGCTTACCCGAAGTTTGGACCCCTTTATCATGATCAAAAAAGACACCCGGTGATCTATGCAATTGAGAAACAATTACTCTATCAGTTCCGTTAATAACAAAAGTGCCATGTTCGGTCATCAGTGGTATCTCTCCGAAGTAAACATCTGTTGTATCGCCGGTTTGTTTTAAATTTTTTACCTCTTTAACTGTCTCTTTTTCAGTAGCCTTGTCATAGGTTATAAGTTTTGTTTTTACTCTTAATGGAGCTGCATAGGACAAACCTCTTAACTGGCACTCTCTAACATTAAATTCAGGTTCCTCTAATCGATAACTTACAAACTCTAATTTTGCGTTTTTAGAAAAACTCTCTATCGGGAATAGATTATTAAATGCTGCTTGCAGACCTATATTTTTTCTCTTTTGTGGGTCTACGTCTTTTTGTAGAAACTTTTCGTAGGATTCTACTTGTAAAGTTAATAAATCTGGAACATCAAGAGCAGGTTTTTGTTTACCAAAATCTTTCCTGATTCTTTTCTTTTCAGTAAATGAAAATGTCATATTTTTGAATACCTACAAAAAAACCCCTCAATCTTTGCAAGATTGAGTTGCCATATTAATTTATACCCTTAGCATCAAGTTGCGAAACAAAACGAAACTATTTAAGCTCAACTGAAGCACCAGCTTCCTCAAGCTGTTTCTTCATTTCGTCTGCTTCTTCTTTCGATACGGACTCTTTTAGAGATTTGGGCGCACCCTCAACAATATCTTTTGCATCTTTTAAGCCAAGGCCTGTAATTGACCTAACAGCTTTAATTACTGCAATCTTGTTATCGCCTATGCTTTGAAGAATTACTTCAAATTCTGTTTGCTCATCTCCTGAGGCTGAATCCTCTGCGTCTCCTGCAGCCGGTGCAGCAGCGACCGCTACTGGAGCTGCAGCTGAAACACCAAATTTTTCTTCCATCTCAGATATTAATTCAACCAAGTCCATAACAGACATCTGTGAAATTGCCTCTAGGACTTCCTCTTTTGTTGATACACTAGCTTTTGCCATTTTTCTCTCCTCTGAAAAGACCCAAAAAAAGATTGGGAATTTTATATAAAAATTTAAGTTTAAGAAACCTCTTCTTGCTTATCTTTCAATGCATTTGAAAGTCTTACAAACTTTGTTGGTAACTCATTTAATAATCTTACGGTTTTTTCAATAGGTGCTTTCATCAAGCCCATTAGCATAGAATAAGCTTCGTCCTTAGTCGGTAATTTTGATATTCTTTCTAAATCTGAAGAAGGGTAAGCTGCTCCATTGATAGATAAACCAACGGTTCTAAGCTGTTCGAAATCTTTTCCAAAATCTTTAAATAGCCTTGCAGGTGAAGCTAAATCTTCTTTTGATAAAGCAATAATTATCGGTCCATTTAAATTATCTATTAGACATTCAAATTCAGTATCAGCAAACGCTCTTCTGGACAAAGAATTTTTAACGACTTTTAGATAAATATCTGATTCTCTTGCCTTGGTGCGCAAAAGAGTTAGGTCATGAACATTCAATCCATTGAATTCAGCAATAGCACCAGCAACTGAAAGATTGGCCTGATTATTCAGTTCTTTAACAACTTCTTTTTTTCCTTTGATACTAAGTGGCATTTATTATATCCCTTTAAGCTTTAAACCAGGCCCCATAGTTGAGCTTAGTGTAATCATTTTAATGAAAACCCCTTTTGAAGATGAGGGTCTATTTTTCTTAATTTCATCTATGAGTGAAGTAAAATTCTCCTTTATAGCTTGTTCAGAAAAATTGAGTTTACCAATGGAGCAATGAATGATTCCACCTTTGTCGTTTCTGAACATAGCTTGACCTTTTTTAGCATTGCTCACTGCATCTTTAATATTCTTTGTTACTGTTCCATCTTTTGGATTGGGCATCATTCCTTTTGGACCTAATATTTGTCCCAATTGACCTACTATTTTCATACTCGAAGGAGTGGCAATAACAAGCTCAAAATCGGAATATCCTGATTTTATCTTTTCTGCCAAATCGTCCATGCCAACCGCGTCTGCACCCTCTGCCTTGGCTATATCTGCATCTTCAGCTTCTGCAAAAACTGCAACCTTCATATTTTTACCACTACCATTTGGCAGCACCGCTGAACCTCTCACGTTCTGATCACTTTTTTTAGCATCAATCCCTAAATTAATGGAGACATCAACACTTTCTTCAAATTTTGCATGCGTGGAATCCTTAAGAATAGTAATAGCTTCCTGAAGATCATATTTCTTTTCAGGATCAATCAAGCTTTTATTATTCGTATGTCTTTTTGATATCTTTGCCATTTCTATTAACCTGAGTTATTCAACTTCTAAACCCATACTTCTAGCAGTGCCTTCAATAATTTTTTGAGCTGCCTCAGCATCAAATGCGTTTAGATCCTCTTTTTTTATCTCTATAATTTCTTCTATTTGCTTTCTTGTGACTTTGCCAACTTTCTCTGTATTGGGTGTACCGCTTCCCTTATTAACTCCAGCTGCTTTTTTTAAAAGTGTGGAAGCTGGTGGCGATTTAGTAATAAAAGTGAATGATTTGTCACTATACACTGAAATTACAACCGGAATGAGAACCCCAGGCTCAGCATTTCCAGTTTTTGCGTTGAACGCATTGCAAAAGTCCATAATATTTAGACCCGCTTGGCCCAATGCAGGTCCAACTGGTGGACTAGGGTTTGCTTGTCCTGCTGGAATCTGGAGCTTTACAATATTCTCAACTCTTTTTTTCTTTTTTGCCATTGTCTTAAGATTTCTCCACTTGATTAAAAGCTAGTTCAACCGGAGTGGGTCTTCCTAGAATTTGAACTGCAACACTAAGCTTATTTTTCTCATAGTTAACATTTTCAACCACTCCACTAAAGTCATTGAATGGCCCATCTATGACTCGGACTACTTCTCCTGGATGATAAGTAGTTTTGGGTCTTGGCATATCGATTGAATCTTCAGCCCTATTCAAAATGTTCATAGCTTCATTTTCTGAAATCGGCGTTGGTTTTTCACTGGTGCCTCCGATAAACCCCATAACGTTTGGGATAGATTTTATGAAATGCCATGTCTCATCATTCATTATCATTTTTATCAAAACGTAACCTGGGAAAAACTTTCTCTCAGTTGTTTTTTTCTCACCGCCTTTAAGTTCCACAACTTCCTCAATAGGAACTACAACATCAGTAATTTCTTTTTCAAGACCAACAATTCTTACCCTTTCTTCAAGCATCGTCATAACTTTCTTTTCAAAGTTAGAATAAACCTGTAACACATACCACTGATGATCCATATTAAATAAGCCTTACGATGTAATTGACGTTGTTATGTAAAGAAGTAAAAAATCTAATAGCCAAAAGAAAATACCTAAAACCAAAACAAAGATAAACACAGTCAGTGTGGTTTGGAGAGTTTCTTGTTTTGTGGGCCAAACTACTTTCCGCATTTCAACCCTTGAGCCTTGAAGAAAATCCCAAAATATTAATCCTCTTTGTGTCTTGAAAAATATTAATAAAGCCAGAACCACGGAAAATATAACTACCAAAGCTCTTATAAGAACCGATAAGTCTGAAAAATAATAAAAGCTGAATATAGACGACAACAGAATGGCAACCGCTGTTGCCATCTTCAGTGTATCTAACCCCGAACTAATTTCTTTACTACTTTCGCTCACGCTTCTTCCTATTTCTGTGGCAGGCCAGGAGGGACTTGAACCCCCAACCTGCGGTTTTGGAGACCGCCGCTCTACCAGTTGAGCTACTGGCCTAAGTCAGTTATTCAATAATCTTCGTTACAACTCCAGAACCAACAGTTCTTCCCCCTTCTCGTATAGAGAATCTAAGTGATTCTTCCATTGCTATTGGGGCAATTAGTTCAACAGTTATATGTGTATCATCACCTGGCATTACCATCTCAGAACCCTCAGGAAGAGTAACCGCACCTGTAACATCAGTTGTTCTAAAATAGAACTGTGGTCTATAACCATTAAAAAATGGCTTATGTCTTCCACCTTCTTCTTTAGTTAAAGCATATACATCTGCCTCAAACTTAACATGAGGATTAATACTCTTCGGTTTTGCTAGAACTTGACCACGTTCAACTTCTTCACGCGCTGTGCCTCTAAGAAGTACGCCAACATTATCTCCAGCCTGACCTTGATCTAGAAGCTTTCTGAACATTTCTACCCCAGTACAGATTGTTTTTTGTGTATCTTTAATGCCAACAATTTCAATCTCATCATTAACTTTTACAACACCTCTCTCAACTCTACCAGTCACTACCGTTCCTCGGCCAGAGATAGAGAAAACATCTTCAATAGGCATTAGGAAATCACCATCAATAGCTCTCTCAGGTTCAGGGAAATATTCATCCATCGTTGCAACCAATTTGTCTACAGCTTCTGATCCAACTTCACTTGTGTCACCCTCAAGAGCTTTCAATGCACTACCTGAAATAATTGGTATATTATCGCCATCAAAGTCGTATTCAGAGAGAAGCTCTCTGACTTCCATCTCAACAAGCTCAACAAGCTCAGCATCATCTACTTGGTCAGCCTTATTTAAAAAGACCACAATGTTAGGAACACCAACATTTCTCGCTAATAGAATGTGCTCTCTGGTTTGAGGCATGGGTCCATCTGCGGCTGAAACAACTAGAATTGCTCCATCCATTTGTGCAGCACCAGTGATCATGTTCTTAACATAATCCGCGTGTCCAGGACAGTCTACATGGGCGTAATGTCTGCCTTCACTCTCATATTCAACATGTGCAGTGGCTATAGTGATTCCTCTTTCCTTTTCTTCAGGCGCATTATCAATATCTTCAAATGCTGAAGCATCACCACCAAACTTTGCAGCCATACACTTGGTTAGCGCTGCAGTTAATGTAGTTTTTCCATGGTCAACATGCCCAATAGTGCCTACATTCACATGTGGTTTATTACGTTCAAATTTTTCTTTAGCCATAATTATTAACTCCTGATTA
>CAZVRH010000038.1:0-13785 GCA_964629335.1 uncultured Woeseia sp. | reverse complement strand
GTCTTTATTAGATTAATATCAAGAGTATATTAAAATAAAGGAAAAAAAATGAATCCAGAAGAAATAAAATCATTAATTTCAAGCTTTATTGAAAACTCAAAGGTGGAGGTTATTAGTGAGGATAATGTCCATTTTGAAGCAACCATCATTGCTGAATTATTTGAGGGCATATCTCTTATTGAAAGACATAAGATGATCTACGCGTCTTTAGGCGATAAGATGAAGCAAGAAATCCACGCTTTAACTATTACGGCTCTAACGCCTAATGAGTATAAAAAGTTAAAGCTCTAAATAATCGAGAGGATAATTGCAAAAATTCAGAATTAATGGGGGTCGCTCTCTAAAAGGAGAGATAAGTATTTCCGGCTCAAAGAACGCAACCCTTCCTATTATGGCTGCTTGTTTATTATGCCCAAGTGAGATTCAGATAGAAAATGTCCCTAACTTGAGAGACATCAAAACCATGAGCACTCTTCTCTCACATATGGGGGCAAGAATTGAAAACACCTCAGAAAATACAATCAAGGTTAATACTAGAGATATAAATCAAAGATCTGCTCCATACGATTTGGTCAAAACCATGAGAGCTTCAATAGTCGTTTTGGGGCCTCTTTTAACTCGTTTCGGTGAAGCGGTTGTTTCACTCCCAGGAGGATGCTCTATTGGGGCAAGACCGGTCAACCTTCACATAGAAGGTCTCTCAGCCATGGGAGCAGACATTAAGATAAAGAACGGTTACATTCACGCTAAAGCTCGAGAGTTGATAGGTTGTGAATTTGATTTCAATCCTGTGTCAGTCACAGGAACTGCAAATTTAATGATGGCCGGATGCTTAGCTAAAGGTAAAACAATCCTAAACAACGCAGCAAAAGAGCCAGAGATAGTGAATTTAGGAAAATTTCTTATTTCAATCGGCGCAAATTTATCAGGTTTAGGGACTAAACAAATTATTATTGAGGGTGTTGAGAAATTGGAGTCGAAAAATTTTAAAGTTATACCCGATCGAATAGAGGCAGTTACTTTTTTAATTGCTGCTTTGATTACAAAAAGCAATTTGAAAATAAATGGGATTATTGCAGATCACTTAATAAAACCATTAGATCTATTGAAACAATCAGGAGCACAAATTAAAATTTCCAATCAGTCCATTATTGTTCATGCCCCAGAAAAAATTAAACCAATAAGCTTTACAACAAAGCCTTATCCAGGCATTCCTACTGACATTCAAGCGCAATTAATGGCCTTAAATATTGTGGCAGACGGTGATTCAACTATTCATGAGACAATTTTTGAGAATAGATTTATGCATGTTATGGAACTGCAACGCATGGGTGCAAATATTAGATTAAATAATAATGTTGCCAGAATTAGAGGGGTTAGAAAGTTAAAAAGTGCTCCTGTAATGGCTACGGACTTAAGAGCATCAGCAGCATTAGTTCTCGCAGCTTTAGCAGCAGACGGTGAGACCATTGTTGATAGAATTTATCATATCGATAGGGGATACGAGGCTATTGATCAGAAGCTTTCCAGTTTAGGTGCAATGGTCGAAAGAATTGAGTCATGATTTTTTCATTATTCGTGTATAATCGCACGGGAATTTTGAGGACTCTATAGCTTTATACTCTACTTGATGCGAATGAGTAAATTAGACAGAAGAAAATTTTTATCAGTTGCCACCAGCGTTACAAGTGTTATCGGTGGAATCTTTGCAATTACACCGTTTATATTGTCTTTTCAGCCAAGCAAAAAAGCCAAAGCTTTAGGTGCTGCGATCAAAGTGGATCTTTCTAATCTGGAAGCGGGATCAATCATTAAAGTTATATATAGAGGCACACCCTATTATGTAGTGCACAGAACTGAAGAGATGATCACAGGACTAAAGTCTTCAGCAATTAATTTAAGAGATCCTGATTCAGAGTTATCTGTGCAACCAAATTTTGCAAAGAATGAGTTTAGATCTATGAAACCAAAATTTTTAGTGGTAGAAGGTGTTTGCACTCATCTCGGCTGCGCTCCTATTGAGAAATTTTCTATAGCACCAGCTGATATGGGTCCTGACTGGAATGGTGGATTTTATTGTCCATGTCATGGTTCCAAGTTTGATCTTTCAGGTCGAGTTTACAGCGGGGTGCCAGCACCATCTAATCTCAGAGTGCCTCCTCACAGATTTGAAAACAATTCGATTCTGGTTGTAGGCGAGAATCCAAGTGAAGCCAATGTCTAAACAAGAAGAAAGTATCTTTACCAACCCTGTTCTCAAATGGGTGGATGATAGGTTTCCTTTGTCATCTTTAATCAAAGACCATGCAACTGAATACTATGCCTCTAAGAATTTTAATATCTGGTACATCTTTGGTGTTTTATCTATGGTTGTACTTGTAATCATGGTTTTGACAGGATTTTTTCTAACAATGAATTACAAACCCTCTGCAAAAGATGCCTTTGATTCTGTGGAATACATAATGAGATCAGTTGAATGGGGGTGGCTGATTCGCTATATGCATTCCACAGGAGCATCGTTCTTCTTCATAGTGGTCTATTTGCATATGTTTAGAGCAATGCTTTATGGTTCATATAAAAAACCTCGAGAGTTAATATGGATTATAGGTATGCTGCTCTATTTTTGCTTGATGGCCGAAGCCTTCTTTGGTTATTTACTCCCCTGGGGAAATATGTCTTATTGGGCTGGGCAAGTTATTGTAAATTTATTCGGCTACATTCCATTCATCGGCGATACCATCACCGAATGGATTAGAGGGGATTATTTTATTTCCGACATCACTTTAAATCGATTTTTTGCGTTTCATGTCATTCTTCTACCTCTTGGAATTATAGCCCTTGTAGTAGCCCATATTCTTGCCTTACATCATGTCGGCTCTAATAATCCTGATGGGATTGAAATTAAAGAATATAAAGATGACAATGGCAAACCAATTGATGGAGTAGCTTTTCATCCTTTCCATACCAGCAAAGATCTAGTTTGGATTACAGTTTTTTTAATTGTTTATTTCGCGTCGGTATTCTATGCGCCAGAGATGGGCGGTCTGTTTCTTGAAGTGGATAATTTTGAACCAGCTGACCCACTTAAGACCCCTGAACATATTGTGCCTTCATGGTATTTTACTCCATATTATGCAATTCTGAGAGCAGTTCCCAATGCTGCAATGGGAGCGCTTTTTCTAGTACTGGCCGTTCTTTTATTTGTCTTTTTGCCTTGGCTGGATCGATGCTCTGTCAAGTCTATTCGATATAGGGGTTGGCAGTACAAGTTAGCCTTGAGTGTATTTGTTATTTCCTTCCTAGCACTTGGTTATTTGGGTATGCAACCGGCAACGGGGATTTATGTCCTCTTGGCAAGAATATTTACTATTACTTACTTTGCATTTTTCTTGCTCATGCCTTTTTACACTAAATATGAACAAACAAAGAATGTACCAGAGAGAGTTGTTTATAAAAAATGACATTGATCAAGAATAATGTATTAATTTTTGTTGTCTTCCTCTTGACCTGGGATTTAGGCAGCACTGCATCATCTCCTTCAAATACCGAGGTTATTGATGGGTCTATATCAGTAGATGTATCTGATAAAAAATCACTCCAGAGGGGAGCAAGAAATTTTTTCAACTATTGTGCCGGGTGCCATGCCTTGAAATACATGAGGTACGGCGAAATAGCCGAAGACCTAAATATTTCAGAAGATCAGTTATTGAATAATTTAATATTTACAAATAAGACACCTCAAGACACAGTGAACACTAACTTGCTGAAAGCAGATGGCGATCGATGGTTTGGTAAAACACCTCCTGATTTAACTCTAGTAACTCGAAGAAAGAATCCTGAATATGTTTATCAATTCCTAAAAACATTCTACAAGGATGATAAATCACCAACCGGTGTGAACAACAAAACAAAAGATGCTACCAGCATGCCGCATGTTTTATGGCTCGTTGAAGAGCAAATGACACCCAAAAATTATGATCAATTTCTTTTAGATATAGTGACATTTTTAGAGTATGCTGGCGATCCAACTCAGGAAAAGAGAAAGTCATTGGGGTTATGGGTCTTGGGTTTTTTATTATTATTTTTAGTGTTTAGTTATGCTCTATACAAGGATATATGGAGAGAAGTAAAGTAATTTTTTTGCAAAGGAAATAAATGACAAGTGTCTCAAACAGAAGGTCGATGATGGGCTTATACTCAGGAAGTATATGTATCCGATCACATCAGGTTCGCTTTGTTCTTTCTGAGAAGGGCATTGTTACTAAAATTGATAATTTCGATGGTAAAAGCATTCCCGAAGACCTCATAGCGCTTAATCCTTTCGCCACGCTGCCGACACTGATTGATCGTGAATTAGTTCTTTATGATTCAAGAGTAATCATTGAATATATAGATGAAAGATATCCGTATCCTCCATTGATGCCCGTTAGTCCTGTCGATAGAGCTAAGATAAGATTAGCTTTGGCCTCACTTGAAACAGACATAGTGCTTCCAGCAGTTGAATTTGATCAATCCATTGGGACCAGTTCAGAGAATAGCAAGAGAAAGAAACTACGATCTGCATTAAACGCCAGTGCAGATTTATTTTCAGTAAACAAATATTTTCTTAACGATCAATTCACCATTATTGATTGCATTCTTGCACCAATACTTTGGAGGTTAGAATACTTTAGGATCAAACTAACCAAGGATGATAAATATCTGAAGGACTATATGGAAAGGGTGTTTTCAAGAGAAACATTCCAGAACAGCCTTACGGAAGATGAAGAAGAAATGCATCTATAGTCCTATCGAAAAAAGTAGAATAATCTAGAATTAATGTCCGGCCAGATAAATATTGTTTCTACTCCAATTGGCAATTTACAAGATATTACACTAAGAGCAATAGAAACCCTTAAATCAGTCGATTTAATTCTTGCTGAAGATACCAGAGTAGCTAAGAAGCTTCTTCAAAAATTTTCAATAAATAATACATTAGAGTCTTTTAGTGAACTCAATGAAAACTCAAAAAATAAAGATTTAATCAAAAAACTAAGGAAGGGAAAGAGCATTGCAATTATCTCAGATGCAGGAACACCTCTTATAAGTGACCCAGGCTATAAATTAATAAGGTCTGCAAGAAAGGAGAATATTAAAGTAACACCAATTCCAGGTTGCTCAGCAGTAATTGCCAGCTTATCTGCATCAGGAATCAGTACTGACAAATTCACATTCCTTGGGTTTCTTCCTAGGGCAACAATAAAAAAAAGAAAAGAGATAAAAAAATTGCTGAGGAGAGAAGAAACATTAATATTTTTTGAGTCTGTTCACAGAATAGAATCGACAATTAATGATATGAAGGAACTGTTCGGTAAAGATAGACGGGCGGTTCTATGCAAAGAGGTGACTAAGATTTATGAGTCTTTTATAGGGAATAATTTTTCTGAAATTTCTGAATATATCAATAAAAATCAAGACAAACTTAAAGGTGAATTTACAATCATTGTAGAAGGAGAAAGACAATCAAACGTAGATTTTCAAAAGATAGATGATCTTCTAGATCTCTTAGAATCTGAAATGACGCCTAAGAGCGCCATCAAAATCTGCTCACTGATCACGGGCTATAAGAAGAGTATTATTTATGATCGATCTTTAGAAAGAAAACGTTAAAACTTGTTTTTTTTATTCCCCTGATAAATAATCCCTCTCGGAGTTGGTTAGACAATCGCTAAATTAATTAGTTTAGAGGAAAGTCCGGGCTCTAACGGGAACGATGCCAGGTAATTCCTGGAGGGTGCGAACCCATGGAAAGTGCATCAGAAAAAAAACCGCTTTTTTAAAAAGTAAGGGTGAAAAGGTGTGGTAAGAGCACACCGCTTAAATGGTAACATTTATGGCATTGCAAACCCCATCGAGAGCAAAACCAAATAGAAGAGCTATGATTGCCCGTGATCGCTCTAGGGTAGGTTGCTAGAGGTGTTTGGCGACAAACATCCCAGATGAATGATTGTCCATGACAGAACCCGGCTTATCGACCAACTCCATTCCAAAAAATTCTTACTATCTTTCTGTTGACATAATTGAACAATAAATTATAGTGTCACTAAGTGGAAAAATGTGGGATATATGCTTTGATCCTATTGTTAAATATCATGTTTAGAGGTTTAAATAAAATTAGTTTAGATACTAAGGGGAGGGTTTCCATCCCTACGAAATACAGAGATGAGCTTTTGGAAATCTCTAATAAAAAATTAATTTGTACAATTGATTTGGATCACTGTCTTTTGTTATACCCTTTAGCCAATTGGCTCAAAATCGAGAAACAAATTATGAAATTACCGAGCCTTGATGCTACAAGTAGAAAGTTACAAAGATTACTGGTTGGTCATGCAACAGATATTGAAATGGATGGTTCTGCAAGAATTTTAATTCCTAAGGAATTAAGAGAATTTTCTAGAATTAACAAAGAAGCCATGCTGATAGGGCAAGGCAATCGATTTGAGCTTTGGGATTATTCAATGTGGACTCAATTGAGAGACAAGTGGCTTAAATCAGAAAAATTTAGTTTACCGAAGGAATTCGAGAGTTTAACTCTATAGGGAAATACAGCAAGGGAAAATGACATGGTTGAATTTGCTTTTGAATTAGTCGACACAGCAGCTAAAAAGGCCAACATCAAAGTTATTGGTGTTGGAGGTAGTGGTGGCAATGCTATAGAGCATATGCTGGATAAAGGAATAGAGGGCGTTGATTTTCTCTGTGCTAACACTGATGCTCAAGATCTCGCACAATCTAGCGTTGAAACAAAGATACAGCTTGGAATCGAAACAACTCGAGGTCTGGGGGCTGGGATGAATCCTGAAATCGGTAGAGAATCGGCAGAAGAGAGTAAGGAAGCAATTTCAAACGCAATAAAAGACTCAGATATGTTATTCATTACAGCTGGATTTGGGGGTGGAACAGGAACTGGAGCTAGCCCTATTATTGCTGAAATTGCCAAAGAACTTGGCATTTTAACTGTTGGCGTAGTAACAAAACCTTTTGATTACGAGGGTCCTTCAAGATCTGAACAAGCTGAAGTTGGAATTATGAAATTAGAGCAACATGTTGATTCGCTCATAGTAATTCCCAATGAAAAATTAAAATCATTAGGTAAAACAATAACAGTTTTGGCAGGTTTTGAAGCTGCTAATAATGTCTTATTAAATTCAGTTCAAGGTATTGTTGAACTTATTACTGTTCCAGGGGTTATTAACTTGGACTTTGCTGATGTAAAAGCAGTAATGAGCGACAAAGGAAGAGGGATTATGGGTTCTGCGCTCGCATCAGGTCCTGATAGGGGCAGACAAGCCGTTGATGAGGCCATAAATTCCCCGTTACTTGAAGATATTAATTTGGAGGGAGCTAAGGGAATATTACTCAATGTTACTTCTGGCAATGATTTGGAAATCTCAGAACTAGAAGAAATCGGATCAATGGTAAAAGGTTATGCTTCAAAAGAAGCCAAGATAATAGTAGGCACGTCAGTTTCACAGGAGATGAATGATTCTATTAGAGTGACAGTGGTAGCAACTGGCCTAGAGGACAATGAAAAAGGCGAGAAAAAATCAACGGAGACCAATTTCAGAAATTTTGATAGACCTATTACCGAAAGAAATCCACTAACTCAGACAAAAGATTTATTTGGCAATAAGGAAGAAGACATTGTTGACAGTAATAAGGAATTAGAGATATTAGATGTTCCAAAGTTCTTAAAAAGACAGGATGCCTAAATCTCTATGTTTCTTAGTTTATAGTTGTTAATTGTTCTAATGGTTAATGCTATACATACGCCTGTTCTTCCTAAGCAGGCAATCGACTCAATAATTACTAACCCAGAAGGAGTGTATCTTGATGCTACCGTAGGTTTTGGTGGCCATACTGAATTAATTTTACAACGATTGACCCAAGGAGGAAGGTTGGTAGCCTCTGATAGAGATCAAGATTCTATAAATTATATTCGCTCAAAGATTTCAAGTCAGAAGTTGACTGTTATTAAGTCTAGTTTCAAAGACCTAGGTGTAACAATTAATAAATTACAAGGATCTAAATTCTTTGACGGAATAATTGCAGACTTAGGTGTTTCTTCCTACCAGTTAGACACAGCTGAGAGAGGGTTTAGCTTCATGAAGGATGCTGACTTAGATATGAGAATGGATCAGCGAAATGGTATCTCAGCCAAGGATTGGATTAATTCAGCAAGCCAGAAGGAAATTAACAAGATTATTTGGGAACTGGGAGAAGAAACATATTCTGGAAAAATAGCTGAAAGAATTGTTGAACAGAGGAACATCAAGTCAATTAACAGAACATCTGAACTTGCTGAGCTCATTCATAATATAAAAAGACACAATAAAAAAGAAAAAAGACACCCAGCGACAAAGACATTTCAAGCCATCAGAATGCATATTAATCAAGAATTAGAAGAATTAAGATCGTTATTGGATTTTTGTTTAGAAAGAACCGCAAAGGGCGGAAGAATTTCCATTATTAGTTTTCATTCGCTTGAAGACCGAATGGTGAAAAGATTTTTTAGAGACAAGTCAAGAATAGATCCAAAGCTTGCGAAGCTACCCAACATTAATGATGACTCTGAATTGAAGGTCATACATAAAAAAATTAGAGCATCAGATGAAGAAATTAAAAATAACCCAAGATCAAGAAGCGCCATATTAAGGACTGCAGAAAAATTAACATGAACAATAATTTTAAATCATACGCATGGCCCTTATTCTGGTTTGTATTGGTGTCTATTTCAGCAGTCTACGAAATTGATCTTCATTATCAAAACAGAGAATTGTTTAAAGAATATCAGACATTAATCAAGCAAAACGATCAACAAGAGGTTAGATGGAAGCAGTTAAGATTAGATTTGTCAGAAATTACATCGGGTTTAAGTCTTGAAAAAGAAGCGTCTGAGAAGGCTGCAATGAAATTACCAGATTCATCCAAGATTAAGATTGTTTTAATTAATGAATAAAACTAGGAATAATTTATCTCTGATAAGAAACCGCTTTATTTTTCTTTGTTTTATTCTTGTGTCATTAATTACTATTCTTTTGGCTAGATCGTTTTATCTGCAATATATCGAATCAGATTTTCTGAGTACTGAAGGTGATAAGAAACATATAAAAACTTTTACTATACCCTCGAGCCGTGGAACCATATTTGATCGAAATATGAGTCCTTTGTCTGTTAGTATTCCAGTTAATAACTTGGTCATAGACCCTAAAGTTTTCTTAGCAACTAAGAGATATAACGAGTTAACACAATCTCTAAGTCATATCTTAAAGATCGATCATCAATCCATTGATCAAGAAATAAGGAAAAGATCTTCAAGAAGATACTTTGTTCTATCCAGGGAGTTACATAAGGATCAAGTTAATTTAATTAGCAATCTACGTAAAAGTAATTATTTTTGGCTCGAAAAAGATTACAAAAGATTTAATCCGAATGGTGAAGTGACTACCCAGTTAATTGGGTTCAATAATAACGAAGATCAAGGTCAAGAAGGGCTGGAATACGCTCTTAATGAATATTTGTCAGGACAGGATGGAAGAAAAAGGACACTGACTGATACCGCTTTAAATACGATTCGTGATATAGAAGTTATTAAGCCTGCTAAACAAGGGCTGGATTTTAACTCAAGTATTGATATTAAAATTCAATACATAGCTCACAGTGCATTGAGTGAAGGAGTCAAAAAATTTCAAGGCAAAAGAGGTTCCGCAGTTGTTCTAAACATAGAAACAGGTGAGGTTCTGGCTATGGTTAATTACCCTTCTGCTGATATGTCTGATCTTAAATTAAGGTTGCCAGAATTTTATAAAAATCGAGTTTCCACTGACAAGTTTGAACCGGGCTCAACTTTTAAGACTTTAATCGTCGCAACAGCACTTGAACATAAAATCTTTAAACCAACAGATACCATCGATACTGTTCCATATAAGATTGGTTCAAGAGAGATTAAGGATCCTCGATATTATGGACCATTAAATTTAGAAGAAATCTTGATCAAATCTAGTAATGTTGGTGCTTCTAAAATTTCACTGTCAACACCACCCAAACTATACTTTGAAACGTTGTCAAAACTGGGAATCGGTGAGGCGACAACTTCAGGATTTCCTGGCGAGACTTCGGGTACCTTGGACAGCTCTTATGACAGATGGAGGGATGGCATGAGAGCTTCATTGTCTTATGGCTATAATGTTGACGTTAGTTTAATTCAATTGGCAAGCTCCTATGCCACCATTGCTAATAATGGTGTCAAGAATAATATTTCTTTAGAACGACTTGATGAAAAAGCTAGAGGCGATAGAGTGTTGTCTCAAGACACATCAACAATACTTTTATCTATGCTTGAGCAGGTGGTTGAAAAATCAGCTGTTAGGGCAAGAGTAACAGGCTATAGGGTAGGCGGCAAAACAGGAACTGCACAAATTGCAGCCTCCAACTATTCTAGAGACGCTCACAATGCCATTTTTGTTGGGGTGGCTCCGATTAGTGACCCGAAAATTGCAGTCGCAGTGATTGTTAATGAGCCGCAGGGTGATCAATATTATGGCGGTCAAGTTGCTGCTCCAATCTTTTCGTCGATAGTGTCTAGAACATTAAGAGTCATGGGGGTTACACCAGATAAAATATAATATTTATCTCTGGTAGAATTTATGTTGTCAGCATAAGTCACTAGAAAGTTTATTAAGGAAAAAATTTGTTTTTATATTTTTCAGATCAATTGATTGAATTCTTTTCTGCATTTAATGCTTTTACCTATATCACCACAAGAGGAATTCTCAGCGCATTGACTGCATTGATAGTCTCCTTTGTGTTTGGGCCTAAATTGATCAATCTTCTTGAAACTGAAGAAATTGGTGAAGTGATTAGAGAAGACGGGCCAGAATCACATTCTTTAAAACAAGGCACTCCCACAATGGGGGGCTTATTAATATTATTTTCTGTAGCAATCAGTACCTTAATTTGGGCCGATCTTTCGAACACATTCGTCCTTACAATTATTATTAGCATGCTTCTATTTGGCTTAATCGGCTTCATTGATGATTTCATCAAAATGAGAGGGAATAAAAATGGAATGAGAGCCTTTATAAAATTTCTACTTCAGTTAGGAATTGCTTTTGGAGCTATGAATTACTTATTTTATGTATCAAGCCAACCTATTTCGACCGAGATATTAATTCCTTTTACGAACAATATTATGTGGGACATTGGCTGGCTATTTTTACCCTTTGCTATGCTGGTAATTGTTGGTTCAAGCAATGCCGTTAATTTAACCGACGGTCTTGACGGCTTAGCTATTACACCTGTAGTCATGATTTCAATAGCTTTGGGAATTTTTGCATACGTTAGCGGTAATATAAATTTTTCATCCTATCTGGACCTACCATTTTTAAAAGAAGCAGGCGAGGTGTTTGTTGTCTGCTGTGCAATCTCTGGTGCGGGACTTGGATTTTTATGGTTTAACACTTATCCAGCACAAATATTTATGGGCGATGTAGGTGCTATTTCGCTAGGAGGCGCCATGGGTTTGATTGCAGTCATCGTCAAACAAGAACTCATATTAGCTATTATGGGCGGTGTTTTTATTATGGAAACGTTATCAGTCATTCTTCAAGTTGGCTCCTACAAAATGAGAGGCAAGAGGTTATTTAACATGGCACCGATCCACCATCATTTTGAATTAAAAGGATGGGCAGAGCCTAAAGTGATTGTTCGTTTTTGGATCATTACTGTTTTTCTAGTCTTGATTGGTTTATCTAGCCTTAAAATCAGATAAAAACTGTTATAGGAAAAGTTTTGGCTACAAATAAACGACAAAACTCACTTCTTCATGGCATCGATCATTTGTTTATTATGGCAACCACTATTTTATTAATTGGCGGATTAGTAATGTTAGCGTCAGCTTCAATGCCAATTGCAGTTAAGAATCTTGGTGATCCCTACGGTTATGTTTATAAACAACTTTTCTCTATCGGCTTGGGTCTATCAGCAGGGTTGGTTGTCTTTTTTATTCCGAGTCGCATCTGGGAAAAATTTGGAATTCTTCTCCCTATGCTAGCAATCGCGCTTCTTGCTATAGTTTTTATTCCTGATATAGGGGTCACGGCAAACGGAGCAACACGATGGATTAAGGTCGGGCCCTTGCCAAATATACAAGTTGTTGATCCAGCAAGATTGCTTCTATTAATTTATATTTCTGGTTATTGCTACCGACAGCAAGAAGCCCTGACCAGCGATTTTATGAGTTTTGTAAAACCAATGATCTTTATTATCCCAGCTTGCCTTCTGCTTTTAGGGCAACCCGATTTTGGCTCAACAGTCATTATTCTTTCAGTCACCGCCGGCTTATTTTTTATTGCAGGGTTTAAAATTAGATACTTTTTAGCACTGATCATCATTTTAGGGCTTGCCTTTGCTCTTCTGATATATATTTCGCCATACAGAATGAGCCGCCTTGCAGGTTTTCTTGAGCCATGGAAAGACGCACTCGGTGCTGGCTACCAACTAACCAATTCATTAATTGCCATAGGTAGCGGGGGAATATTTGGTGTTGGTTTAGGTGAGAGCATTCAAAAATTATTCTATTTACCAGAGGCTCATACAGATTTTATTTTTGCCATTATTGCTGAAGAATTGGGGTTACTCGGAACGGTATTGATTCTTTCTTTATATGGTCTTCTCATTTCTCGAATTTTTGTCATTGGGTTTAAAGCCATTCGATCTGAGCTTATGTTTCAAGGTTATTTGTGTATTTCAATAGGTATATGGTTATCACTTCAAGTGATTATTAATCTTGGGGTTAATATGGGTCTTCTTCCAACCAAAGGACTGACGCTACCGTTGGTTAGCTATGGGAGCAGCAGTATAGCCATTACACTTATTACCTTAGCCATGGTATTGAGGGTAGGTTGTGAGATCCCTCAACCCAAGAAAAATCTAAGAACTAGTGGCTAAGAAAAAAAAATATAAAATTATTATTGCTGCTGGAGGCACGGGTGGACATGTTTTTCCAGCGATAGCACTAGCAAAAAAATTTAAATCCGACAGCCATCAAGTCGTTATCATTGCTACTGGCAATGATCTGGAAAAGAAGATATTTAGCCAGGATGAAATAGATGTAGTTTATTTTGAGAGCAGATTTAGAAATGTTTCTCGATTCAGGAAATATATTTCGTTACTCACCCCACCAAAGTTGGATTTAATTAAATATGTTAGAGATTTTAATCCTAATTTAGTTTTAGGGATGGGTGGTTATGCATCATTAGATGTTTGTAAGTCTGCGGGTTATATTGTTGAGCACGAAGATTCTGATGAGCACAATTTGATTGCGCCCTTTATAGCTATTCACGAGCAAAATTCGAAAGCAGGTAGAGCAAATAGATACATAGCAATGTGGCGTGCAAGAGCTATTGTTGAAGGATTTCCTGACACTTTTGATTGGAAAACAAGGTTTTTTCAAAAATTGACTGATGATCTAATCTATCTGGGCAATCCAGTCAGGGATGAGATCCTCAATGTCAGCCGCAAGGTTAGGCCTTATAATGAGTATTCGAAAAATCCTAGAATTTTAGTATTGGGTGGAAGTCAAGGCGCTCGATCAATCAATTATTCAATACCAAAAGCGGTAAAAGAACTTTCTAAAAAAATGAATGTTGAGGTTATGCACCAAACAGGCGAACTTGATCATGAGGAAATAGGTCAAATATATAAAGAGAATGAATTTTCTGCAGATATATTCCCATTCATTAAAGA
>CAZVRH010000037.1:0-14865 GCA_964629335.1 uncultured Woeseia sp. | reverse complement strand
AACCTTCGACCAACTGGTTAAAAGCCAGCTGCTCTACCAACTGAGCTAACGGCCCTGTGTAAAATAAAAATTCTGGTGAATAATAACCTAGGTCTAACAAATAGGACAGCCATTTAAACATATTCAATTAATTTATAGCATCGAGTTTTTCAGAAGCAAGTCGAGCCACTGAAGAATTTGGGTAATCAGCAATAATTTGACTAAAAATTTCCATAGATTTATCTATATTACCCAACTCAAAATGACAGAAACCAGCTTTTAGAACTGATTCCATAATTTTTTCAGAATTTGGATACTCTCTTTGTATAGCTTCAAAAAGCTCTAGAGCTAAAATATATTCACCTTGCGAATACATTGATTGAGCTAACCAAAACTTAGCATCATCAATAAAATCACTGTTTTGATAAGTTTTGATATAACTTGTAAAAGAGATTTGTGCTGCTTGATAATCGCCTTTTCGGATCAAATCAAAAGATTCTTGATAGGCCTGTCTTTCAGAATCATTTGTTAGTCCTATATTATTGTCTTCTGAAATAAGACTTTTGATCTCTGACAGCTGATTTTTTATAATCAATATCTCTTCTTCAAAAAATTTGTTTTTCTTTTCAAGCTTGGCTATTTCAGAAATAAAATCCTGATTTTTATCGATGGTTTTTTCTTCTGCAACCATGATTGCTGCTTCTTCAATCTCAGTGGATGAGCAAGAATATATAAGAACTAAGAAAACTGAGCAGAGATATAGTTTGATTAATCTATCCATTTTTTCAGTTTCTAATTAGCTGGTAAGTCATAGAGGTTATCGATGTCAATACTAATAATGGTAGCCACCCAATTAATATAGGGCTTATTGAATAAACTTGAACTGACTCCATTAATACATTCTGAAAAATAAAATAAGCCAAGCCGATCGCTATACCAATAGAAATTCTATAGCCCACACCTCTAGATCTTTGAAAACCAAAAGACAAAGGTAGAGCAAATAAACACATAACCGGTATAGCTAACAAGGAGGCAAGTCTGCTATGAAATGACGCTTTATATGATCCAGCATCGAGTGTGTTGTTTTCTAAGTATTCGATGTATCTAAATAACTCAATAATATTCAAATCTTCTGATTTGATCACACTTAGACTAACCAGATCCCTGTCTAGTTTAGTTTTATCAATTTTGTATCGTGAATAACTTGATTCTATACCGGAATTATTAAAGATCGACTCGCTAAGATTGCTTAGAATCCATTGATTGTAATCATCGATGCCTGCTGATGATGCCCTAGAGATTTTTTCAATGCTGCCATTCGGGCCAAGCATAAAAATAGTCAATTCACCAAAACTCTTTTGTTCTGAAACAAAATTAATATTAATTATTTTGTTTTCTTCTTTGACCCAAAAACCTTTTGATTCACCGATAGACTCCAAATTATATTTGCTTTTTGTTCTTGTCTGATCGGCTAGTCTTTCCATTGGGGGAGCGAGATACTCTCCGAAACTAATCGTTAAGAAACACAGAATTAAACCAGAGAAAAGCGTTGAGACACTTAACCTAAAAAATGAAAAACCGGATGATAAAAGCACTGTAATTTCATTGTTTTTACTTAAATTACCCAGACCAATCAAACTGCCAATTAAAACGATAATTGGGATAAGCTGAAAAACAGAACTGGGCAGCTTTAACAAGGTATATTGTAGTGCCTTATATACATCATATTCCCCGATGCCAATATCATCACTTTGAGATATGAAGTCAACAAAACCAGAGAGTGCGGCAAAAATAAAAAGAACGACCAATGTCATTCTTGAGATCGATTTAAAAATATACCAGTCAATCAGTTTCAATTTCTCACCCTGCTCGTTTTCAGTTGACTAAAAAAATTATAACTAGACAAGATCATTAAAAATGTAAAGCCGAAGGCAACGCAGTGAACCCACCAAATACCATATATTTCTGGAGAGTCACCTTGTTCAAACCAAACTCTCGCTGCTCCTAATAAATTTACATAAATCATGTAAATCAAAATCCCTAACACTAATCCTCCATATTGACCTTGTCTTGGTGAGGCTCTGCTTAAAGGAACGGAGAGAAGAACCAAAATAACCAAAGCTACTGACGGAGAAAGGCGCCATTGTATTTCTGCTCTTGATTTTAAATCGTGCCTTTCGAGAAGGTCATTAAAATCCTGAGTCGAAACCTCCAAGTCGTTCTTATCGTTCTTATTTATATACAAAGGCAATTGATGCTCCGAGAATTGTAAAATTCTAAAATCTATATCCCCGGGCTTGCCCTGGTATCTTTTACCGTTATAGAAAACTAGAAAATTATCATTCTGGTTGCTTTGAATCTCAGCATATTCTGCGGTGACTACACTAACCTCATCTCCAAGTTCAGTTTGCATAAAAACCTCTACAAAACGATTTTCGTTATACCTATTCTTGGAGTAGAAAACAGAACGATCCTTTAATGTTATAAACCTCCCGGGTTCAAAGAATTCAATACCTATATTGGAGAGAGCATCTTGTTTTGAGGCTTCTATATTCTTTTTAGCTTCAGGAGAAAAATAAATTGAAATGAACAACAACAAAGAAGCCAAGATGAATATTGGCAGTATTAAAACTCTATAGATATAAGCTGGACCAACACCTGAACCTAGGATAGCTGTCATTTCTTGGTCTTTATAAAAACGCCCTAATACCATGAGAATTGATAAAAAAGTGCTCAACGGAATCAAAACCACTAAGTAATCGATTGATGAGTATAAGATTATTTGAAATAAGGAAGCTGGTGGTAAATCCCCTGAAGCAATATCGCCTATAACGTCAGCAAATTTGTTGGTGGCTAAGACAATCAGTAGAATAAAAGTGACAGCAAACCAAGTTGTTATTAGTTCTTTTAAAAAATATTGGCCAAGAATTTTATTCATTCGTTCTATTATTTATTAGAGTTATGTAACAAATAATGGAGAGTCCTTTAATTATTGGTTTTAAAGCTAATACCATTACACTACAATTATCACCATACTAATACTATATAGATTATAGTTGGTTTTGATATTTTCCTTATAAAAAAATGCAATAAAGTAGGTAATAAAATGAATTTTCAAATAAATATTAATAAAGCAACAGAAGCAAAAGCCGATTGTTTAATTCTGCCAATTTTTAAAGATAAAAAATTGAGAGGGGCTACAAAAATAATAAACACAGCGAATAAAAAAGTAATTGAAGATTTTCAAAAGAATCAAGACATTCAGGGTAAGCTAGGTCAAACCAGAATCGTGCCAGTCGTTGGTAAAAGCTATAAACGACTCTTACTAGTTGGATGCGGTGATTATGATAAATATTCTGAAAAGAATTACAAAAAAGCATTAATTTCTGCCCTTTCAAAACTCTTAAACACCTCCCATAAGGATGTTATAAGCTATCTAAGCACCAGCGATATTTGTGGAAAAAAATCTGAAACACAATACCGAGTAACGCGAACTATAGCTGAAGCTTGGCATCAGGTTTCATATCAATACACAACCACAAAAAAAAGCAATGAGAAGAAAATATCATTAAGAAAGATATCTCAAGGAACAAACGGGCAACCTCGAACTCGTGAAATGAAGAAAGGCTTTCAAGACGGTGATGCGATAGGAAAAGGCTCAAAAAAAGTTAGATTACTTGGTGACCTCCCCTCAAACATTTGCACACCCAGTTATTTGGCAAAAGAGGCAAGAAAAATTTCCTCCATGCATAAATCAGTAAGTATTAAAGTCCTCAATGAAACACAAATGAAGAAGCTAGGCATGAATTCGCTTTTATCAGTGACTGCGGGAGCAAAAGAGCCTGCAAAATTGATTATAGCTGAATACAAGGGCTCAAAGAAAAGCGATAAACCCATCGCTATTGTTGGGAAAGGAATAACTTTCGACACTGGGGGAATTTCACTAAAACCCTCTAATAGCATGGACGAGATGAAATACGATATGTGCGGTGCAGCAACCACAATAGGGTTAATTCAAGTTGTAGCTGAATTAAAATTACCTCTAAATGTAGTGTTTATTGTCCCGACGTGTGAAAACGTTCCTAGTTCCACTGCAACAAAACCAGGAGATATTGTTAAGTCCATGTCTGGTCAAACTATAGAAATACTCAATACAGACGCCGAAGGTAGATTAATCTTAGCCGATGCTTTGACGTATGCACAAAGATTTAAACCAAAATATATTATTGACATGGCCACTCTTACGGGAGCATGCGTGGTTGCCCTTGGAAAATATTATTCTGGCCTGATGTCTAACTCCGATGTTTTAGCTCAAAAAATAATTAAGGCGGGTGAAACTTCGGGTGATGTCACCTGGAGACTCCCATTGACAGAAGATTATGCAAGCCAAATAGTGAGTAACTTTGCTGATGTTGCCAATATAAGCACCAGAGGATCAGGTGCCGGAACAATTACAGCAGGTTGCTTTCTTCAAAAGTTTGTAGGTGAATTTGACTGGGCTCATATTGATATTGCAGGTGTTGCCTGGTTAGAAGGTTCAAATAAAGGGGCGACAGGAAGACCGGTCACATTAGTCTCTGAATTCCTAATAAGTGAGTCAACCAATTAACCCTCCCCAAGTTCTTTTTCATCAGTTTGAAAAAAAATCTGGAAGAGATTTACTGATTTATGCTTGCAGGTTAATTGAAATAGGATACAAACAAGGCACCTCATCAATCTATGTGCATTGCAATAATAAAGAAGAAGCTAACCAATTGGATGTATTGCTATGGACTTTTAGACAAGAGAGTTTTGTGCCCCATAACCTGATAACAAACAAAAACGATGACCCCATTACAATTGGCTGGAAAGAAGAACAAGCAACTAATGTTCAAGCAATAGTAAACTTAAGCAATGAAATTCCAGATGCTTCTAAAAACAGTCCTAAGATCCATGAAATTGTTGAAAATGATGAAAAAAAGAAGAAGATAGCTAGGGAGAAATGGAAGGCATATAAATCAAATGGCTTTATAATCAAGACTCATAAAGCGGACTAAATATGGAAAAAACTTACAATCCAAGTTCAATAGAAACAAAGATCTATGACAACTGGGAGAACTCAGGCTACTTTGCTCCAAGTCAGCTAGGGGATTCTTTTTGCATAGTAATTCCGCCGCCCAATGTAACAGGAACTCTTCATATGGGACATGCATTCCAAGACACGATTATGGATACACTAATCCGGTATCAAAGGATGAAGGGAAAAAATACACTTTGGCAAGTGGGAACTGACCACGCGGGTATAGCAACACAAATTGTTGTCGAAAGACAGCTTGAGCTCCAGGGAATCTCTAGAACTCAACTAGGAAGAAATGCTTTCGAAAAAAAGGTCTGGGATTGGAAAAAACAATCCGGTAACACCATAACAAGACAATTAAAAAGACTTGGAACCTCGACCGATTGGACTAGAGAAAAGTTTACAATGGACGATGAACTGGTTGAGGGCGTTAAAGAAGTTTTTATTCAACTTTATAATGAAGGTCTGATATACAAAGGTAAAAGGCTTGTGAATTGGGATCCTGAGCTATTAACAGCCCTCTCTGATCTTGAAGTAATACAAACAGAAGAAACTGGGAAATTATGGCACTTTAAATATCCTATAAAAGATTCAGATCAATTCATTGTTGTCGCAACCACTAGACCTGAAACAATGTTAGGTGATTCAGCGGTAGCGGTGAACCCGGACGATGAGCGTTATAAGCATTTAGTTGGCAAAGAAGTTAATCTGCCATTGACTGATAGATCAATACCGATTATTTCTGACCAATATGTTGATCAGGAATTTGGGAGTGGGTGTGTAAAGATCACACCAGGGCATGACTTCAATGACTTTGAGATTGGTAAAAAACATAATCTTGATGTAATCAATATTTTTACTAGAGAAGCTAATTTGAATGAATTAGTGCCAGAAAGACTGATTGGATTAAATCGCTTTGAAGCTAGAAAATTAATCATTCAAGAAATGAAAGAATTAGAACTATTAGAAAAAATAGAAGATTACACTCTCAGTGTACCTAGGGGAGATAGAAGCGGAGTCATTCTAGAACCGTTTCTTACAGATCAATGGTTTGTCAAAATGAAACCTCTCGCTGAACCTGCTATACAAGTTGTAAAGGAAGGTAAATTAAAATTTGTTCCTGAGAACTGGACCAAAACATATTTTGAGTGGATGGAAAATATACAAGATTGGTGTATCAGCAGACAATTATGGTGGGGTCATAGAATACCAGCTTGGTATGATGAAGAAGGTAATGTATACGTAGGTAACAACGAACAAGAAATTAGAAAAAATCATAACATCAGCTCCTCGTCCACCTTGAGACAAGATGACGATGTCCTAGATACATGGTTCTCGTCAGCATTATGGCCATTTTCTAGTCTCGGTTGGCCTCAAAAATCTTATGATTTAGAAGCTTTTTATCCAACCAGTGTCTTGGTAACAGGCTTTGACATTATTTTCTTCTGGGTTTCTCGAATGATCATGATGGGAATTAAGTTTATGGGTGAAATACCTTTTCATGAAGTATACATCCACGGGTTGATTAGAGATAAAAATGGACAGAAAATGTCAAAATCAAAAGGAAATATCCTTGATCCCATAGATCTGATTGACGGTATAGATCTGGACTCTCTTATTGAGAAAAGAACTCAAGGATTAATGCAACCAAAAATGGCAGATAGGATAGCAGGAGAAACAAAAAAGGAGTTTCCAAACGGTATCCCAGAATTTGGAACAGATGCGTTAAGATTTACTTTTGCAATTCTAGCAACCACAGGACGAGATATCCGACTTGATTTAAATCGAGTAGAAGGTTATCGGAATTTTTGTAACAAGCTATGGAATGCTGCCCGTTTTGTAAAAATGAATACCAGTGATCTAGAATTCCAAAAGGAATCAATGGACTCTGCGAATCTAAATTTAATAGATAAATGGATTCAATCCAGACTCAATAAGACAATTGATAGCGTTGAAAAAAATTTCAATGCGTATCGATTAGATAGAGCCGCTTCAGCTTTGTATGAATTTATCTGGAATGATTACTGCGATTGGTATCTGGAACTTTCAAAATCATATTTAAATGACCCTCAGCAATCTGAAAAAGAAAAATTAGTAACTAAGAAAAATCTGATTAGTGTTTTAGAAAAAACATTAAGAGTTTTACACCCGATTATTCCATTTATTACTGAAGAAATCTGGCAATCCTTATCTCAAAGTAACCAGAAGAAAAGCATTATGGTGGAAAACTTCCCTCAGAAAATTAATCTAGAAATCGACGACACAGAGATTGAGACTATCGAGTGGCTTCAATCTTTTGTCACTAATGTTCGTCAAATTCGTTCAGAAATGAACATCTCACCAAAAGAAAAAATTAATATCCTGCTTCAAGAAAGCAGCCCGCAGGACAGAGATAAACTTGATCAAATAGGTTTCTTGATCAAAAATTTAGCCTCCCTAAAGAGCATCAATATTTTGGGAAATGAAGAAGATACTCCGATTTCAGCAATTGCATTTCTTGGAAAAACAAAAATACTGATCCCTTTAGAAGGCTTGATTGATATAGAGGAAGAAAAAAAGAGATTGAATAAAAAGTATGATAAATATTTATCTGAGATTGGTGCTATGAACAATAGATTGAAAAGCAAAGGGTTTATTGAGAAAGCACCCAAAGAAGTGGTTGATGAACTAAAAAATAAGCTTGAAAAGGTAGAGTACAATCAAAAAAGAATCAAAGAACAAATTAAAATGCTTTCAAACGATTAACTCTCATTAGGAATCATCCATAGAAGAATTAAACCAGGTATAAAAAGAATTAATAGACTTAAAATTCCGATTCTTGAATCATTAAATGTCACAGCAAACCATGAAACCAAAGCTGGCCCTACAACCACTGCTGATTTACCAACAATATTATAAAAACCAAAAAATTGAGCTTCCTTATGCTGAGGTATAATGCTGCTAAAAAAAGCTCTGCTGACTGCTTGCATTCCGCCCATAACCAGACCAACTGTTACTGCTAAAATGTAAAAATCTCTGGCAGTGGTCATGGATTTTGCAAAAAAACAAATCAGAATGTAGATGATTATACCGATAGTCAGGATCTTCTGAAATCCTAAACGGTCAGCAAAATATCCAAAAACTAGGGTCGCTGGAAAACCTACAAATTGAGTAACAATTAGTGCAGTAATCAATGATGAAGCATCTAAACCGATATCGGTTCCATAGGCCGTTGCCATTCTCACAATGGTATCAATACCGTCGATATAGAACCAATAAGCTAAGAGAAAAATAACCACTCGTTTATACTTCTTGATCTCAATCAGGGTCAAATAGACCTCTCTAAACGATTGCACCACTGTTGTTAAAATATTTAAATCACGATTTCTAGATTCAGATTCTTGAACATTTTTGAATAAAGGAATTGAAAAAAGAGCCCACCAAACGGCTACCGTCAAAAAAGACCAAAGAACTGCTTCTGAAGATGAATTAATCCCAAACGATTGAGGATAGAGATACATTAGTACATTCACCAGGAATAAAATACCTCCTCCCAAATAACCCATTGAATAACCTAGGGCAGAAACTTGATTTCGATGTTTTTGATCAGAAACAGAAACAATCAAAGAATCATAAAAAATATTACCGCCTGAAAAACCTATAGCAGCAATTACATAAAGTAATGCTGCAATAAACCATTGACCTTCTGGAACAAAATAAAAGGAAGCAGTACAAACAATTCCAGATGATGCAAAAAAACCTAAGAATTTTTTTTTCTTAGCTCCTAAGTCTGCAAAAGCACCCAATATTGGTGCCAAAATGACGACAACAAGACCTGCTATAGAGTTGGCATAACCAATCATGGCTGTGCTCTCTATGTCTGAAAAATTATTGGCCCAATACGCCTTAAAAAAAATTGGGAAAAACCCTGCCATCACAGTTGTTGCAAAAGCAGAATTGGCCCAATCATAAAAAGCCCATGAAATTACATTCTTTTTTCTCAAATAACTCATAAATTATTCCATAACAGCCTTTGCCAATTTTAAATCTGACCAGACTTTGTATTTTTGTGAGGGGCTCCTTAATAGATAAGCTGGATGATATAAAACAATCAAAGGGATATCTTTAGAACCATAACTATGAACAATGCCTCTTAATTTTCCCATGGTTAGATCTGAATCTAGGAGATTTTGTGCTGCAATTCTGCCAACAGCAATTATGATCTTAGGTGAAATCATTTTGATCTGTCGCTCCAAATAAGAGCTGCAAAAAAGAATCTCTTTAGAAGAAGGATCTCGATTGTTTGGAGGACGGCACTTTAGAATATTTGCGATATAGACATCGTCTCTATTTAAGCCCATAGAGAATATAATTTCATTTAATAGCCGTCCCGCTCTCCCGACAAAAGGCTCACCTTGAAGATCCTCATCTTTTCCGGGTGCTTCGCCTATAAAAAGCCAATCAGAATCTCTATTCCCGCATCCAAAAACGGTCTGCGTTCTGTGTTTATGCAAGGAACAATTGGTGCAGTTCTTAACCTCGGATTCTAATGACTGCCAGTCATCTTGAACGCTTTGAGTTTGCTCTGAAGAATCACTGGATCTTAATTTGTAGCCTTGTACTCCAATTAATCGAAGTATCTTATGTATGTCAGGCATTGAATTAAAGGGAATCAGCTTTCTTGTTCAGGAAGCTTTTGGTTACTAAAAAAGGACAATACATGACTCAAAGGTCCTGAAATTAGGAAAGTGACCGAGATAATCGTTAAAATCATTGGCGGGTTTAAAAGGATTAGAATCATCACTAAAGGAACAAACAATGTTCCAATAAAAGGCATCCTGTTTGAATTTCTAAGATCTTTAAAATTATTATATTTAATTGATGAAACCATTAATGCTGCAGATACTGACAGTGTGCTTGAAATTAATGCATACCCAATCAATGGGTCAATAAAATTAATATCACATTGCCAAATAACAACTGCGCACAGTGTTGCTGAAGCTGGTGACGGAAGCCCTATAAAATAGTTGTTATCTTTTAATTGCAAAAGATTATTAAATCTTGCCAATCTTAAAGCAGTACACACAATATAAAAAAAAGAAATCAAAAATAATACTCTCTCTTGTGTGGATTCATAGGGATTATTTGAACACCAGGAAAAATATAAGATTGCTGGTGCCACACCGAAAGAAATCAGATCCGATAAGCTATCGTACTGTTTCCCAAAATCAGAGACAGCGTTGGTAGCCCTAGCTATCCTTCCATCCAATCCGTCTAAAAAGACAGCAACAAAGATAGCTACAGCAGCCAACTCAAATTGACCGCCTATTGAGCAAAAGATTGAGAAACAACCTGACAAAACATTGGCTGTCGTAAATAAATTAGGAAGGATAAATACCCCTTTTTTTAAGGTATTCCTTTTTTTACTATTGTTTCGTTTGATCATCAAAAATCATTATAAAGAATAGGAACTAGACTTGGAAATTTGAATTTCTAGAAACTTTCATAATTTTTTTTTCAAGGCGTGGTGCATTTCTCTGCGTAATTACTTACTATTCTAGTATGGAACTTTCAAAATACCCTGTAAAAACTTATAAAGATATACCGTCAGATGCAAAACTAGCTTCACATCGATTGATGCTACGTTCTGGATTAATCAAGCAGCTGGCTTCAGGATTGTTCACTTGGATGCCATTCGGACTAAGGGTTCTAAGAAAAATTGAAAACATAGTTAGAGCTGAACTTGATAATTCTGGCGCTTATGAAGTGTTAATGCCAGCAATACAACCCTCTGAACTATGGAAAGAAACTGGACGCTGGGAAGACTATGGGAATCTTCTGCTTAAGATCATTGATCGCAACGACCGTTTACTTTGTTTTGGACCAACACATGAAGAAGTTATCACTGATATTATGAGAAGAGAAATTACCAGTTATAAACAATTACCCGTAAATTTCTATCAAATACAAACTAAATTTAGAGATGAAATTAGACCAAGATTTGGTGTTATGAGGGCGAGAGAATTCTTAATGAAAGATGCTTATTCATTTCACCTGAATCAACAATCCTTAGATGATGAGTACCAAAATATGGGCAATGCTTATAATAAGATCTTTACCAAGATGGGTTTAAATTTCAGGAAAGTCGCTGCCACTAGTGGGGAGATTGGAGGCTCATTATCTCATGAATATCATGTTCTAGCTGACTCGGGTGAGGATGAGATTGCTTATTGCGATGAGGAAAACTTCGCAGCAAATGTTGAAATGATCGATTCTGATAAAGCCCCCAATGGAGGTCGTCTTTCTTTCGCAAAAGGCATAGAAGTAGGACATATCTTTCAACTGGGTGATAAATACTCTAAAAGCATGGGTCTTTCAGTGCTCAATAATGAAGGTAAATCAATCAGCCCAATGATGGGTTGTTATGGAATAGGAATTTCAAGAATTGTAGCCGCTTCAATTGAACAAAATTATGATGAGAAAGGCATAATTTGGCCAGAGAATATAGCTCCTTTTGAATTTATCATTATTACTTTAAACGATAAAAAATTAGACATTACTGCAAAAGGTAAAGAGCTTTATGAGTCAATAAAAAGTCTTGGCAAAGAGGTTGTTATTGATGATCGTGATGAAAGGCCAGGAGTTAAGTTTGCCGAAGCAGATCTCATTGGAATACCTTATCAAATTGTTCTGAGTAAAAGAGGACTAAGTCAGGGCACAGTTGAATTTGTGAATCGAAAATCGGGAGAGAAAGAAGATTTACCGGTAGAAGATTTGATTCAAAGAATCTCCTCATAGAGAGGATTATTTATTATTTTCGGCAATCGCCTGCTCGATAAATTCAATCGCTTCTTTTTGGGCTCTCAATGCGTCTTGTCTTGCTGAGTCATACAAATTGACCTCAATTCTTCTTTGCGCTCTAGCCAAGAGCCTTTCTGCTTCGATGATCTTTGCACTGGTAGCAGCCTCTTGACTAAGGTCTTTAGCTGCTGAAATTGTCTGTCTGGCATTGCTCATTTCTTGCAGTGGCGGCATGGTCGCACACGCAGTAAGCGCTAAGAGAAAGATAATAAAAATATATGGTTTGAGCTTCATAAATAATGATTTTTTATTTTTAAAAAAGTATCAGTCATACTCTCATAGGTCAAGCAATGTTTAGTGAACAGAACTTTATTTGATATCCAGAATAGTTTTTATAAAAGGTATTGTTAATTTTCTTTGCATTGAGAGTGATTCATAATCGAGCATTTGAATCATCTTGACCAACACTGAAACATCTCTGGGTACTCTGGTTATTAAATACTTAGCAGAATCTTCAGGTAAGTTAAAGCCTCTCGCTTTTGCATGGAGTGAAATTGCTTTAATCATTTGACTCTCGTCCATGGGCGCAAGTCTTTGTATCAAAGCTAAGCTAAAGCGCGAGGCTAAATCCGGTAATATAAAGTTAAGGCCTTGCGGGGTATTATTTGCTGTGATGATGACCTGATTATTCATATTATTAGAATCTTCATAGAATTTAAGTAACTGCTCCTCCCAAGAAATATCTCCAATTATATTTTCAATATCATCAATTGCTACTAAGTCATACTGATCTAGATTATCAAGAATATCGGGAGTAAATGCTTCTGATTCTGCCATAGGTAAGTAAAGCAATTGTTTGCTGGCACTTTCTAGACTATTGAGTAAAGCATGAAGAAGATGGGTCTTTCCAAAACCTTGTAATCCAGCTACCCAAATTAGTTTTTCCTTGCCCTTTCTTATTGAATTAACAATTGACTTGTTTGGCCCAAGATGAAAAGTCTCAAAAGTCATGTGCTCAGAGATTGAAACCGGAAGAGGCAGTTGACGCATGAACTATCCTGATTTACTTAATATATTTTTTGCTTTCATTGACCATGTGATCCAATAATCCATACAGCTTAGGATCGAAGTAACAAGAACTATAGCACCTAAAATGAGAGACAAAACTTCAAAGGGAACTATTAGAATTTGAGATGCAATGAGGAACAGAATAAAAAAGATTTGTATAAAAGTGTTGAGTTTGCTTATAAAAGATGGGTTTGATTTTGGTCTTTCAATAAAAAAGTTGTATAAGAAGAGACCAAAAGCAATCATTAAATCCCTCATGATCACTACAGCCATTAACCAAAACGGTATTAGTTGCATGATATAGAGTGAAATAAAGAGTGATAACAAGAGTATTTTGTCTGCAGCAGGATCAAGCTCTGCACCTAAATCTGATCTCCAGTCATTTTTTCTCGCAAGAAACCCATCAAAAAAGTCAGATATACCTGCTACAGCAATTAGAATCAGAGACGATTGAAACTGTTTATTTATCAGATAAAAAACTATAGGTATGACTAATATCATTCTGAAAATGCAAATGGCATTTGGAATATAAGATGTTTTAAATTTGATCTCCATAAATAATGGTTTAATACTAAAAGAATAATAAAATTGTTGATGTTAATATACAGTCTCTAATAATTATAGTCATGGCAAAACATTACAACCAAAAAAAGTAATGACGACTAAAAATGAAAAACTGACCTACTCACAATCTGGAGTTGATATTGATAAAGCTAATGACTTAGTCAATAGTATCAAACCCATAGTTGCTCAAACCCTTAATGACAGAGTCATATCTGATTTAGGTGGTTTTGGTGGTTTGTTTAAGCTGGATATCGATGCGTATAAAAAACCTGTTCTTGTATCGGGCACTGATGGAGTGGGCACAAAAATCATGTTGGCTAAACAAATGGCATCGTTTGATCAAATTGGTATTGATCTAGTGGCTATGTGTGTGAACGATGTAATCACATTGGGGGCAAAACCGCTTTTTTTTCTAGATTACTTTGCTACCTCAAAACTAAACTCAAATGAAGCTACAAATATAATTAAAGGAATAGCTGAAGGCTGTATTCAATCTGAGATGGCATTGATAGGCGGTGAAACCGCAGAAATGCCTGGTCTGTATCAATCCGGTGATTTTGATTTGGCTGGTTTTTGTGTAGGTGTTGTAGATTACGATCAGATCATTGATGGAAAATGTATAGAACCATCGGATGCAATAATTGGTATAGCTTCATCCGGTCCTCATTCTAACGGTTATTCTTTAATTCGAAAAATTATTGAGCTTAATTCAAGTGACCTAGAACAGAGAGTGGGTAATCGAAGTCTAGGTGAAGCCCTCATAGAACCAACAACAATATATTCTAGAGTTGTAAATGAAGTAAATAAAAACTTCGCAATAAATGGAATGGTCCATATAACAGGTGGTGGATTCAAAGAAAACATCGTAAGGATTTTACCCAACGATGTTAATGCAAAAGTTAATCTGGGTTCCTGGAAACAACCTGAGATTTTTGACTGGATTCAAGAAGAAGGCAAGGTTGATCAGGAGGAGATGTTAAAAACATTCAATTGTGGAATCGGATATATCCTAATTGTGGATAAGGAAACAACCACTGATGTTATTAAAGTAATTAATAATCTAGATCAGCAAGCCTTCCATATAGGTGATATATCAGCAGGTGATAAGAAAGTACGGTTAAATCCATGACAACAGGCCATGACTCTCTAATGAGAGCTGTCTGTTTGCTTTCTGGAAGCGGGACTAATTTACAAGCCATCCTAGATAATATCTCGGCAAAAAAAATTAAACTCTTAATGACTTCAGTGATTTCAGATAACCCTAATGCAATGGGTCTTGAAAGGGCTAGATCATCTGGGATTAAGACCGGTGTTATTGATTATAAATCTTATGCTAAAAAAATAGATTACCATGGGGCTCTTCAAGAATATGTAGCCAATGAAAACCCTGATCTAATAATTCTAGCCGGTTATATGAG
>CAZVRH010000036.1:0-14941 GCA_964629335.1 uncultured Woeseia sp. | reverse complement strand
TTCCTCAGAACCAATCTTTCTAACAATAAATTGATCCTTTAGTTGATAATCAATCCCATTGCTATTTTTCTCTGAACGCAGGTTGATGTATTGTTCATGTGTAAGATCAATATATGATTCGAAGGAGGCAGAGAATGGGGTTAACTGAGCCGATTCTTGCCATCCTTGAACAAAGATCATTGGAATAACTTCTGCTGCATCGCCACTTCCATAGCCAATCATTAACGCTTCTTCGTTTGATAAATCAATATGGTTATTTATTGCGTCTTCTAGTCCAGCTGATAACCACCCAAAAACAGAGCCGGAATAGATATTTCCCATCTCCATTGTAAGCTTTGAGCCAAGGCTAAGTTTCGATATCACATAGTTTCTAAAACTGGGTTCATTTTGAATAGCTTTCAGTAAATTGATGGTTAATGGAAGAGCTTCACGATTTATATCAATGCTTGGAAATTCACTAACATTGGGTTTACTGTTGAGTTCTGCAATCACTTCGTTTGCATCTGTATTTGAAACATTTGCGTATAAACCCAATTCTTCATGATCAGTTTCATCTCCTTGAGCTAGAGCATACAAATAAGCAATTGAAAATGCTGTAATCGGCATTTTTTTAAACGGTCGATGCATGAAAATAGCCTTTGTGCTTCTTAAATGATTTGCTAGATGCCCTGAATTTTTTCTTGACATGTCATCCATAGCATTAAGAGTTCCATCAATATAACAGGAAGATGAGTATTTACCGTTAAATATTGGTAAATCCAAATCAAAATCTGAATGGCCATTTGCTTGTTTTGCTCTGTATTGTATAGGCTTCCTAAAATCGAGATGGCGATAGTCAGAAGCTGACCCCGCTTCTGAGGTTCTGATTTCCGCAATCTTTGGATTTGACTCTATTAATGCAGCTACTGCGCCGGCGCCTTGAGTAGGCTCTCCGCTTGCTCCTAATTGATATAAAGCAATGTCAGAACATACAACAATTGCCTTTTGTTTTGGTGCATCTGTTTTGATAAATCTGACTGCATTTTTGAGAGCATAGACCCCAGACAGACAAGCCTGCTTATATTCTGGTACTTCACAGTTATTTGCTATTGGTTCGATGGATCTATTTTTTAATTCTTTATTAATCATGCCTTTGATAATAATCGAGCCGGCAGCATTATCTGTGCTTGATTCTGTGCCCAAGGCAAGAAAACCTATTTCTGAAGGCTTGATTTTATGAGATAAAATTAAGTCCAATACTGCGTTTGCTGCCATGGTATAGATGGTTTGATTTGGCCCCATTATTCTAAATCCAGTGCCAACGATACTCTTTACTTTTTCCCATGATTGATCGTTCCATTCACACCACTTCTCTAGATCCACACGATACGGAGGAACGTAGGTTGTAATTGCGCTAATACCGACTTTTTGCTCGTTCATAATTAAGATTCTACTCAAGAAAGTGAGATTGTATTACTAATTAAAACCCACTAAAAGAAATTTGTTATATATTAGACTGTAATTAATCTCAGCGAGTTCGTACCCCCGGAAACTTTTAAAGGTGAGCCCGAAGTTACAATAATTAAATCCCCTGAATTTACCATCTCTGTATCCACTATATCTTTCCTGATATCTTTAAGAACTTGATCCATATCCTCAATAAGAAAAGGGTAATGAAATGGCAGAACTCCTCGATAGAGTGAAACACGTCGTTGCGTATTTTCATTTCTGGTGAAAGCATATATAGGTATGTCGGACCTCACTCTGGATAGCATAAGCGCAGTTGAGCCGGATTCAGTTAGGGCAATAATTGCTTTGATATCCATATACTTGGCAATACTCATTGAGCTGAGTGCAATAGCTTCATCCATGCCCTGAACTTCTGAGTATTTGAATTTTTCGTTTTTTTCAATCGACTGATGATAACTTTCAGCACCAACACAAACGTCATGCATTGCTTCTACAGTTTCAACTGGATATTCACCAATAGCGGTTTCAGCTGAGAGCATAACTGCGTCAGACCCATCTAGGACTGCATTAGACACATCGGTCATTTCAGCTCTGGTCGGGGTTGGGTTGGTAATCATTGACTCCATCATTTGTGTGGCTGTAATCACCACTTTCTTGCCCAGTACAGTCTGCTTAATGATATTTTTCTGCATTCCTGTTAATTCTCCAGGCCCTGACTGAAGGGCTAGGTCGCCTCTTGCAACCATAATTCCATCACTCGCTTTGATAATCCAGAACAGTTGCTTGAGAGCTTCTAAGCGTTCAATTTTAGCAATGAGTTTTATATCACTATCAAGTTGAGTAAGAATTTCCCTAGCTTGATTCACGTGACTGGCATCATTAACAAAAGATAACGCAATCCAATCAACACCAAGTTTTACTAATCGCTTAATATCCTCCTTATCTCTTTCACCCAATCTCGATTTATTGATAATTTTATTCTCAACCTCAAACCCCTTATTGCTCCTTAGTAAACCGCCTTCAACTACAGTACATGTTAAAATTTTCTTGGTGTTATTAATTTTCTCAACCCTGAGTCTAATGAGGCCATCATCCATTAAGATGGTGTCTTTATTTTCGATGTGTTTAAACACATGCTCTGCATTGATAATGATTTCTCTCTTAGTTGTCATTGCTTCGTCTGTAAACCTGATATCAATCTTCTGGGAATTCTCAAGCTTCAAGCTATGATTTTTGAAATTGCCTATTCGTATCTTGTTGCCCTTCAAATCCACTAATACAGCTATTGGTTTCTTCATCTTTTTTGCTGTCTGCTGTATTAGTTTTATATTTTTTTCATTGTTCCCATTATCTCCTGCGTCCCAAGTTCCATGAGCAAGATTAATTCGAATGACATCGACTCTTTCTAAGATTTTTCTTAGAACCTTAGGATTGACTATAGAGGGGCCAAATGTAGCTATGATTTTTGTCTGTCTCATTAAATTATCTTCTCGCCGTCATATTACAGACTCATTTCGATATTCATTTTCATTTAATTCGCCCTCAGACTTAGCTACTAAGACCGAAACAGTGGCATCGCCACTAATGTTTACAACAGTTCTAGCCATATCAAGAATCCGATCAAAGGGAAGAACAAAACCAACGATTAATGCTGTCTGAGCATCTGTTATACCTATCACTGAAAGTACGGTTGCGAGTAAGAATAATGAAGCAGACGGAATACCTGCAGTTCCTATGGAGGTTAGTGTTGCCGTCATCGCTATCAAAAGATAGTCAGTAAATGTTAGATCTACCCCAAATATTTGTGCTGAAAATAATGCAACGATGCCTAGATAGAGTGCGGTTCCATCCATATTAATCGTTGCTCCCAATGGAAGCACAGATGAAGCCACTGTTTTCTTAACGCCTAAATTGTCTTGAACACACTGGAGTGTTACGGGAAGTGTGGCTGAACTCGAGGAGGTAGAGTAAGCAACTGCCTGTGCATCGAGAATACCTTTGAAGAAGTTGCTTAAGGGTAATCTTGCTATGAATCGAATCAATCCTCCATAGACGAAAACAATATGAAAAAAGCAACCCGCATAAAGAATAACAGTCAAAACGAAAAGATTCTGAAGTGCTGACAAGCCCATTGTTCCCGAGACCCAAGCAATCAGTGATAAAACTCCATAAGGCGCCATCTGCATCACCATATGAGCAATTTTCAAAACTGCTTCAGCAGCTGATGAAAACACGTCCCCTAAGGCTTTTGTTTTCTCTCCCCCTAAAATAATTCCTACACCTAAAAGAATGGAGAAAAATATGATAGGAAGAACATCGCCTTTAGCTAGAGAGGATATGGGATTAGTTGGCACAATACCGAATAATCGATCAGCTACACTCATCGAAGAGGATCCCATTGTGAAAGGGTCAACTCCTGTTAGCTCTATTCCCATTCCAGGTTTAAAAAGAGTCCCTAAAACTAATCCAATAATAATCGCAAAAAGGGTCGTTAGCATATAAAGAAGAATTGTTTTTATTCCAATTGATCCAAGTCTTTTGGGATCACCCATAGAAACTACACCGGCCACCAGTGAGGTAAATATTAATGGAACCACCAACATTCTGATGAATCTTACAAACAAATCTCCAATCCATTTTGAAGAGGCCGCTAGGTCTCCGAAAATAAAACCTAAAATGGCTCCTAAAGCTAGTGCAATTATAACTCTCATCCACAACTTTAAGTCTGTCCTTGCACCTAAAAAATAAATACCAACAAAAGTTGATAGTAAAATCGTCCAATATAAAATTGTTAATCCCATAACTTCATCCTACCTACATTTTACTTTATTAATAGCTAATCGTTCTGGATGGCCACGCCTGCATTAGGTCTTCTTAAATCTGCATACCCTTGGTTTGATCCATCTATGATGTGGATGCTTTGCGTACTGCCCATTGTTTTCGATAATTCTGTTTTATGCCCTAACTTACCTAACACTCTCAAGATGTCTGAGCTGACAGTAGATTCATGGTCTAGCCCTGAATACGGCCAATCTTTATGTAATCTTGGCAACATGGTGGCTTCTCCGATATCGAGATCAAAATCGATAACACCTGTAACAAGCCTTAATATTGCTGCCGGTATCAAGGAACCTCCAGGTGAGCCGGTTATCAATATTAAATCATCATTTTTATTAAAAACCATCGTCGGTGCCATGGTACTCATGGGGCGTTTACCTGGCTGAAATCTGTTGCCTGGGCTAGCGGCTCTTCCTTTAATTGATTTGTCTCCATACCGATAAGCAAAATTATTCATTTGGTTATTCATTAAAATACCTGTTCCAGGGATAGTTACACCTGAACCAAACGATGAACCCAATGTATAAGTGTTAGAAATTGCATTACCTTCTTTATCAATAATAGAAAAATGAGTTGTATCTTTTGACTCATTTCTGACCTTAAGTGGCTTGACAGCGGACGCTGGGGAGGCTTTTTTAAAATTAATACTTTGAGCTAACTGCTTTGTTCTCTCGCTGGATAGGAAATTCTCGATGGGTGTTTGATAAAAACTGGGATCTCCAACATGATGAGATCTATTATTATGTCCTCTTCTTAATGCCTCAGCGAGCAGATGGTAAGTGGTTGAAGAATTATTACCGTGTTTCTTGAGATCAAAATTTTCTAGAACATTTAAGGCCGTGAGTAAAACAATACCTCCTCCTGAAGGTGGGCCGTGAGTAAAAACTTTTTGACCTCTGTAATTAACTCCAATCGGAGCATTGAATCTTGACTTATAATTCTTAAGATCATCGTAAGTTATTAGACCCTTATTAGTTTCCATTGCTGTAATAAATTTCTGAGCAATCTCCCCTTCATAGAAAGCTTTGGATCCATTCTCAGCAATTAAGGATAAGGTTGTTGCTAAATCCGGTCGTGGCATCAAAGTGCCTTCTTTAATCGGCATTCCGTCTCTAAAGTAGATTCTTGTCGATTCTGGATCTTTTTTAAGCTGTGGAGAACTGCCTATGGCTTTCTCTAGATCATATGAGACTCTAATACCTTCTATTGCTTGTTTGATCACAGGTTTTAAAACTTCGTCCAAAGGGAGCTTGCCAAAATTATTATGTGCCTCAATTAATCCTGAGACTGTACCCGGAACCGTAGAGGCTTTATAGCCAAGTTCCACCACCTCAAAATTAGTGTTCTTATAATCCTTAGAAGGATCCGTTTTAAATAACTCTTCTATGCTTATAGATTTAGATGATTGGCCTCGGTAATCAAGAGCAAAGATTTCGTCTCTGTCTTTGAGGTAAATCAGCATAAACCCTCCACCGCCTAAATTGCCAGCTCTGGGGAGAGTGATCGCAAGTGAAAAACCCACTGCCACTGCTGCATCTATGGCATTTCCACCTTGGTTGAGAATCTTAATCCCTATTTCAGATGAATCAGTATTTTGTGATACCACCATACCTCTTTTATTAATTGTAGGATGGAACGGTGATTGATAATCAATATAACGAGATTGCCCCCAGGCATTTGAAGAGAGTACTAAAATGAGGAAAAGTCTAATAAACATAAATAATCACTTATTCTATTTTATTTAATTCTAACTATAGATTAGAGAGTAAGATATAAAAAAAGGGAGCAAACGCTCCCTTTTTCATTTTTTTTATTGCATTAGAAACTAACTCTGAAATCGAGGTAGAAGTTTCTACCTAAATCCTGATGAGCATCAGCAAAGTAACCGTAGTAACGGTCTGCAAGTGGTGCTCTTTCATCTGCAATATTCTTAACTGCAAGCCTTAACTTGGCGTCGTAGTCTGAGATATCAAATCGATAGTCAAAACTTAGATCCATAGTGGTCATGGCATCAATCATAAATCTCGTTCCATCACCTTGGGTCAGGCTGTTTTGGAAAAACTCGCCTTTTCTCAAAGCTGTAAGAGACGCACCAAGTGGTCCTCTTCTCCATGAAACTCTTAATGAATGTTTTTCATCGTAGTTACCATCTCTTAATAATAGATCACCAAATCCTCCTAAAGGAATATAAGCTGGAATTTCTCCAGCATCTTGTTTGGCTTTAAGTGCTGCAAATTCTCCTCCTGGAGTTTGCTCAAACGTGTCAATAAAACTTCCAATGTATCGGACTGAAATGTCACCAATGCTGGTATCGACATTGTAGTAGATCCCGACATCGTAACCTTCTATGGTTCTGGTTGCTAAATTGAGATAGTTATCTTCAACATGTTTAACATTACCAAATGGACATATACCCACTGCAGTAGCTGCTGCTATTTGATCTTCATCAGGAGCATCTCTCACAACCGATGGGTTTCCTGTACAATCGCCTGAAAATCTAAGCACCATGTCTTCGACAGTGTGATTTTCTCTACCAAAAAGACCAATTGTATTTTCTTTCTCGATTGTCCAATAATCTGCAGTAATAGTTAAACCCTCCACATCTGGTGGAGTTATAACAAAACCTATTGAAGTGTTATCAGATTCTTCCGGAACCAGTCCAGAGGCCCCAGTGGCCTGCCTTTGCTGAGAAGATCTAGAATCCAAATCATCAGAACCTAGCCCAGCCAGCTTCTCGAGTTGAACCATTGCATAGTCATATCGAGTACCGCTTCTGACGACTATTTTTTCATTAATCTGAATGATATTAGGTGCTCTGAATGCAGTCGAAGCCGATGCTCTAAAGAGAACAGCGTCATTTATTTCCCAGCCAAGAGCAACCTTACCTACCACTGTACGCTCCACATCAGAGAAGTCTTCGTACCTTAAGGCTAGTTGAGCATTGACATTGTCTGCTAGTGGTAATTGAGCTTCAGCGAATAGCGAAGTTACATCACGAGAACCACTAACATCACCTGTGGGGCTGGAGTTAGCCACATCGCTGACTTCAGGATAATGATCTCCCTCATAGTCCACGTAGTCAATGGTGCCATCCAGTCTAGGATCTCTATCGTCTATAATTTTTTCATGTCTGAATTCAAAACCAAACATCAAACCCAACGGTCCAGCCGGCATATCCATCACTTCAGCGTTCGCGACCTTGAAATCAAGCATTGATAGCTCACTTTCACCGTACCGATAGACATCAACAAGAACTCTTTCTACATTTGAATTCACCCCAGCACTAAAGGGGTTATAAGCTGCTTCAGTTGAATCCCAGAGTGCTTCTTTCAATAGAGTGTTAGAGATTCTGTTATGAGTTACATCATCAGATGTAGCTTTTGAATGAAGAAATGCACCTTCCCAATCCCACTCGTCAAAGCTGCCTCTAAAACCTTGTAAAAGTCGATACGTTTCTTTTTCAACATCAACCATTCTCATTTTCTCAGCGTACCGATAATTATCGATGTAGAGTTGTTTGCCTGCAAAGAGTGCTGTCCCATCCGCTAGGGTCATTTGATTGAGCCAATAATTATCCGGCCCCACTCTGTGCTTGACACTTGAGAAAGCGTATGAAGGATGTCGAGTTAAAAGATAATCTGAGGTGTAATAACCAATTTCAGTGAACGATTCTAAACCATTACCAAAATCATGATTGACATAGACGAAGATATTGCTTCTTTGTAAATCAGATCTTGCATCAGTAAACCCCCAAAGATTAAATCGTTCAGTACCGTTTCCGTCTTGTGCGATACAAGTCCCATAACCAGTATCAAAGACCTCTCCACCTTGACTCGAACGATTGCTGCATCTTGAATCCCCTAAAGGGAAGACTTCAAATTCCCCATTGGAGTCAGTGAAGACATGGTTGTAGGGATTGCTACTGCCATGTTCACTTGAGGTTACCATGTCAAATTGACCGTACAAACTGTTAGCACTTGTGTTTCTAAAGGAACTAGAATTTGCCCATGGCGACCCTTCAGGCAAGCAACGACCCTCGTCTGAAACACCGTCTGGAAGTGCACATGTGGTCCATTGCCTGTGATCTGAGTTACCCCATCTAGGGTCCTCTTGAGCCCTTATAGGCTCTCGGTCATAATAATCCATAAAGACGCTTACATTCGTTGCACCGTTATTGAAATTCTTACCAAATTTAGCAGTGAAGGTTTTATCTTCAGCATCAAAATTGTCATACCATCCGTATTTAGTTCTAAAAGAAAAGCCTTCATAGTCTTTCTGCATAGCATAGTTCACAACTCCTGCTACTGCATCCGCCCCATAAATTGCCGAGGCTCCATCACGAAGTATTTCCATTCGATCAACGCCCCAAACTGGTACCAAATTTGAATTCACTGTAACAGCTGGAACATAGTCACCACCAATATATTCAGTTTGATAGCCTGGTGAGTTAACCAACCTTCTTCCGTTAATAAGCGTTAAGGTGTTTCCGGTCCCCATGTTTCTTAGGTTATATGCTCCCATATCACCCCGAGCAGAGTTAACCCCACCTGAAGCATTCTCAGCTTCATTAAACATGTTCATCCCATTCTCAGCTATGTTTTCTAATAATTCATCACCTGAATCAACACCCAGAGATTCAATATCTTCAAATTCAATTACTGAAACAGGCAAAGAACCTGTAATTTTTGCTCCTTTGATCTGTGAACCCGTGACTGTTATTTCTTCAACTTCGTTTGAAGATTGATTCGCTGCATCCTCTTGAGCAGAAACACTGCCAATACATAATAGCAGTGATAAAAAAGATAATCGTATTGATGACATAGTCATATTCCCCCATCTATTTAATAATCTAATTAAGAGAATACTAACACAAATAAAAAATAATCTACTTTTGAGACTATTCTAATTTCTTGGCATTTTATAACCTGAAGTTATATTATTATATAAATATAATCTATGGAATAGTCATGAGAACAAGACATATTGAAGTTTTTAACAATGTATATAAGACTGGCTCAGTCACGGCGGCTGCAAAATTATTAAATGTCTCACAACCTTCAGTTAGCAAGGTTTTAGCTCATGCTGAGCAGCAACTTGGTTTTGCTCTTTTCGAAAGAATTAAAATGAAGTTAGTTCCCACACCAGAGGCTAACATTCTTTATAAGCACACGAGTGTGATGGAAGATGTATTGATAGACATTAAGCAAATATCTGAAAGTCTAACCGGTTTTCCTCTAGACAGTATAAGAGTGGCCTGCACCCCTTCTCTGGGTGTGGATTTTTTACCTCAAGCCATTGCTAAATTTAAAAAAAATCATCCTGAAATCACTTTTGAGATCTCCACACTTCAAACCTCTGACTTAAGGAACAAGATCAGAGATACCTCCATTGATATTGCGATTGCACAAGATCAGAAAGAAGATCAAGAAATTGGTTTGTTAAATATTTCTGAAGGAAGATTTGTATTGTTGACCCCTAAAGGGCAAACCCTTAAATCATCAAAAACCCTGCCATTCATCAAATTGAGTTCCAAGAGTCCACTGGGTAAAAAGCTTGAAACATATCTTGAAAACAAAAAGTTGATAACCAAATCAACAATAACTTCGGATAATTATCAAATGGCTGCCGCTCTAGTTAATAATGGTTTCGGGTATACGATTCTTGATGAGTTTACTGCACTTACATGTCGGAACCAACAATCAGAGATTCTGCCCCTTATGCCTCCATTAGATTTCAAAGTAGACCTGCTGTTTTTAAAAAATAAGCCTTTTGCAATAGCCTTAAAGAAATTCTTAGAATTCTTACCACAATTCAATTATCAGTTGTAGTATTCTAAGATCAATTTTTCGCGTTCATAAAACTTAATGTCAGAAATTAAAAAATCACGATTCGGGTTTATATTTGGCCTAACAGCGGCTTTGATTATTCTTATTATCCCGGACAGCGGATCCCTGCCAATTGAAGCTAAAAGAGCAGCTGCCATATTTGTTTGGATGGGAATATGGTGGGCATCAGAGGCCGTACCTATAGCAATTACAGCTCTCATCCCTTTAGTTTTTTTTCCAATCCTTGGAGTTGCCAGTATTGAGTCAACTGCAGCGCCTTATGCCAACAAAAATGTTTTTCTCTTTTTGGGCGGATTTTTTCTATCCATAGCCATTCAAAAATGTAATCTTCACAAACGAATAGCTCTCAACATACTCAAATTCACGGGGACTGGAGGCAGGTCTATTATAGCTGGTTTTATGATCAGTTCTTGTTTGCTCAGCATGTGGATTATGAATACCTCAACCACAGTTATGCTGCTGCCTATCGGTTTGGCCATTATCACTGTAGTCAAAGATTCGATGACAGACTTAAGTAACACAGAAAAAATTAATTTTCAGGTAGCATTGCTTTTAGGTATTGCTTACGCGGCCAACATTGGTGGTATTGCCACACTCATTGGAACTGCTCCTAATATGACCTTAAATGGATTTATGGAAGAACAGTACAATGTTTCGATTTCTTTTCTTGACTGGATGAAAGTTGGGATACCGGTTAGCCTGACTCTCCTCCCATTGGCGTGGTTAAGTTTAACTAAATTCTCATTCCCTGTTAATTTTGAAACTACCCCTCAAACGCAATCCACAATAACAAACATGAGAAATGATCTTGGAGCTATTCAATCACCCGAAATGAGGGTGCTCATTATTTTTCTTTTAACAGCCTTGTTGTGGGTGTTGAGAGGTCCAATTAACACTCTTCCGGGTCTAGAAGGACTCACTGACCCAGGTATTGCTATGCTGTGCGGCCTAGCTTTATTTTTAACTCCCAGCGGCAATCAAAACAGAGAAACCCTTTTGGAATGGAAAGATGCTGAAAGAGGAGTTCCATGGGGTGTTTTGTTGTTGTTTGGAGGCGGATTGTCATTGGCTGCTGCAGCTCAAAGCACAGGCTTGGCCGCATGGATAGGAAGCCTAATGCCATTGGGTGTCAGCTTAATTGTACTGGTATTTTTATTTAGCACATTGATTATATTTTTAACTGAATTGACTTCCAATCTAGCAACAACGGCAACTTTTTTACCCATTGTTGCTATCATCGCAACTCAATTTGGATTTAATCCTATGCTACTCACTGCCTCAATAGCCATTGCTGCTAGCTGTGCTTTTATGCTGCCTGTTGCCACTCCTCCTAATGCCATCGTTTTTGGGTCTGAGTTGATTAAGGTTCCACAGATGGTAAGAGCTGGAATAGCTCTTAATCTAATAGCAATAGTGGTTGTATCACTGGCAAGTATTTATCTAGTCCCTAAATTTCTCACATGAATGAATCAATTAATAATATAAAAAATGTTTGTGTTTTTGCCGGATCAAGTTTCGGCAATCGAGCTATTTACAAAGAAGCCGCTAGGCTTTTAGCAAAAGAAATTGTTTCGAACGGTTACCGCATTGTCTTTGGGGGTGGAAGTAATGGTTTAATGGGTGTCCTCGCAGACAGTGCCATAGAGAGCAACGGTTATGTCATTGGAGTTATTACAGAACAGTTAAACGATATTGAGGTTGGTCATCCCGGCCTCAATGAAATGGTGATTGTCGACACCATGCATGAGAGAAAAAAATTAATGGCTGAAAAATCAGATGCCATTATCTGTTTACCTGGAGGAGTTGGAACCTGGGAGGAATTTTTTGAATCACTCACTTGGAATCAACTTGGTCTACAATCCAAACCAATTGTCATATTGAATATAGAGAACTATTACTCAACACTAAAAGATTTTGTCAATCATGCCGTTGATGAAGGTTTTCTCCCTAATTCAACTGCTAAAGAACTTCTGTTTATAGATACTATCGAAGACGCCATTGAGGAAATAAAAAACTTTGTCCCTAAGGATAAATCCAATTGGTATAAGCGCTTAAAAGAGTAATATTTTTATTTCTTGGTCTTGAAAGGAAAAAACATATTGGTTGATTCTACATAGTCTTTATATTCTGGGCGTTTTTTTAATTGAGCACTCTCCAAGATTCTTATGGTTAATCTGAGAAAGATAAAAAGCATCATTCCCGGTCCTAAGATACCCCACAGTGACGCCGTGTTTAATGAAAGAATAAAAATACCTAGCCATTGAACAAAATCACCAAAATAATTGGGGTGCCTTGAATACTTCCAGAGCCCCACATTAATAATTTTATTGGCATTAACTGGATCAGACCTAAATGTTTTCATCTGTTCATCAGCCAGGGCTTCCATTATAAATCCAATTAAAAATACAAAAAGAGAAATGAAGGTAATGAGGCTTGATTCAAAGTAATCTGGTTTTGAGAAAACAATAAAAATTGGTGTTGCAATAATTATCTGGAGCAAACCCTGAAACATAAAGACTCTGAAATAACTGACAAATCTCCAATCTTTTTTCGAAGATTCTCGCATCTTGACATAGCGATAATCCTCACCTTTACCAATGTTTCTCTTTGCAAGAAACGACGTTAGCCTAAGTCCCCAAACACTGACAAGCCCACACATACACCATTGATTAATTGATATTGGATTGCCGTCAAGGTAGCTAATTAGAAAACAGCTCCAAGCCATAACAACAAAACCAAATCCCCAATAAATATCAACAATGCTTGAGTCTTTTATCCGGACACTTAAAACCCAGAGTAGCGTTAAACAAAACCAATTAATTAAAATCACTTGACCTATCATTATCACTCCTAGGGTTGTCTTATATTATCAACCATTTCTCTAACATCTGTTGGAGTTTTAGCGGTTACAGAAGCAACTAGATTGGATGAGATAAGATTTAAGATCATACCCACAAAACCTATGCCTTCAGGAGAAATGCCCCATAACCAATAATCTTTTGAATTAAGTTCTGGATTTATAAATTTAAAAAATAAGATATAACTAAAAGTAAAAATGAGCCCGACTAACATTCCTGTAATTGCTCCCTCTTTGTTCATAGATTTTGAAAAAATACCCATAAGTATTGCAGGAAAAAGTGTTGCTGCTGCCAAGCCAAAAGCGAAAGCGACAACTTGAGCTACAAATGCGGGTGGATATATCCCAAATAACCCTGCAATAACAACAGCTACAAAAACTGAGATTCTTGCATAAGCCAATTCTTGTTTTTCTGAAATATTGGTTGCCAATGTTTTTTTAATTAAGTCGTGTGAAACAGCCGATGAAATAACCAATAATAAGCCAGCTGCGGTTGAAAGAGCTGCAGCTAATGCTCCTGCTGCAACTAATGCAATAACCCATGGGGGCAGATTGGCAATCTCAGGGTTTGCCAAAACAATTATATCTCTATCAATATAAACTTCGTTGTTATTGTCTGGATTATTTTTATTCTCTATTGATCTTTCACCTTGGCCGCCAAGAGAGTCTTTAAAAATAGGTTTTACGGGTTCAAAGGCATTTCCAGATGCGTGCTGTATTTTTCCATCTTGATTTTTATCCTGCCATGCAATTAATCCAATCCCCTCCCAATTTTTGAACCACTCGGGGGCTGCTGAATAACTAACATTATGAGTTGACTCAAAGAGATTGATTCTGGCAAAAGAGGCTACTGCTGGAGCTGTTGTATATAAAATCGCTATAAAAATAAGAGCATAGCCTGCAGATTTTCTTGCTGCCGCCACATCAGGTACGGTAAAGAATCTAACAATTACATGAGGCAGGCCAGCAGTGCCTAACATTAAAGCAGCAGTAATACAAAATACATCTATGGTCTCCTTGAACCCAGAAGTGTAGGCGTTAAAGCCTAAATCCATCATTACCCCATCTAACTTATTGAGCAGATAAATTGGCTCATTTATCAACTGATCACCAAAACCTAGTTGAGGAACTGGATTTCCTGTAATTAATATCGAAATAAAGACCGCTGGAACTAGATAGGCAAAAATCAATACGCAATACTGAGCCACCTGCGTGTAAGTAATCCCCTTCATACCTCCAAGAACTGCATAAAAGAAAACGATTCCCATTCCAATAATTACACCGGTATTTATGTCGACCTCAAGAAACCTAGAAAATACTATGCCCACTCCTCTCATCTGACCGGCAACATAGGTAAATGAAACGATAATCAAACAGATAACGGCAACCAGTCTTGCTAGAGATGAATAATATCTAGTGCCAATAAAATCAGGGACAGTAAATTGACCAAACTTTCTAAGATAAGGAGCTAGCAATAATGCCAAAAGAACATATCCACCCGTCCAGCCCATAAGATAAACTGAACCATCTCTTCCTAAAAAAGAAATTAATCCAGCCATGGATATAAATGAAGCAGCTGACATCCAATCTGCAGCTGTTGCCATGCCGTTAGCTATAGGATTCACGCCTTTTCCAGCAATATAGAATTCACTGGTTGAGCCTGCTCTAGAACGAATTGCAATCGTGATATAAAGAGCAAAGGTCACTCCAACGAATATATAAGTAAGGGCCTGAACTGACATGTTCTATTTTCCTTCGTCGCTTGAGTTCTTAAATTTCTGATCCAGCTTCTTCATTCGATTGATGTAAATGAAGATCAAAATAACAAAAATATAGATACTGCCTTGTTGTGCAAACCAGAACCCTAATTTAAAGCCAAAGAATGTAAATTGATCCAGATAATCAGCAAATAAAATACCGCATCCAAAGGAGACAAAAAACCAAATAAGCA
>CAZVRH010000035.1:0-14947 GCA_964629335.1 uncultured Woeseia sp. | reverse complement strand
GGGTATTGTCCTTTATCTATATTAGTAATAAGGCTACAAAGAAATGAAAAAACTCCTATTATTCTGTTGACCATTTCTTGAGAACAAGAGATACTTTCCCAACTATGATTAAGTTGGAATTAAATTTAGGCAATTGGTGGCTTCTCTCCTAGGAGAGGGCTAGACCTGTCTGGTTTAATTTTTAAAGGTTCACCCATCTCCCGAAAAGGCGATGGGTTTTTTTATGGGAACGATGAATAAATATTTTGACATAGAGCTTAAAGACGAAACACCGGCTTCGGTGTTTGTAAAACTGCGTTCGCTCTCACCCAGTTTTTTATTGGAAAGTATAGAGCGGGGTGTCGATCAGTCGCGTTATTCCTTTCTGGGTCTAGGGGTTTCGGACCTAATTGAAGTAAACCAAGGGGCTTTTTTATTAAACGGTGAAAAAACAGCCTCCCCAGGGTCACAAGACGACATGATGGACCTGTTTAGAGAGGCCTTAAGAGATCTTCCCGATTTAAGCCCAAAGATCACAGGGATTCCTTTTGGTGGAGGCATGGTTGGGTTTAGTTCGTACGACACCGTTAGATACTTTGAACGCCTACCAGTGGAGGACAACAAAACCGGAGGCTTGAATCCACCAGACTGTTCATACCTGTCCCCATTATCCTTATTGGTTTTTGATCATGAAAACAACTCCATGGCATTACTACATGCTGGAGAAGAACAAGCTAGAAGTGAATTAAAAACCAAAATACTCAAATTACTAAATTCAGAGTCCAGCTCTTCAACAGGTCAAAACAACACATACTCTCAACCAACACCTAATATTGAAAAAGAGGTTTATAACAAGGCCGTAGAAAAAGCCAAAAACCATATATTTGAGGGCGATATTTTTCAAATTGTTTTGTCGATTGCTTTTTCTGGGCAGTACAATCTTGACCCCTTCGATGTCTATCGAGCAATGCGCCTTGTTAATCCGTCCCCGTATATGTTTTATTGTGATATTAATGGTTTCCAAGTGGTGGGTTCTTCTCCTGAAGCTTTGGTTAGACTCAACCAAAACAAAGCATCGTTGAGGCCAATTGCGGGCACTAGGCCTCGAGGCAAAGATTCAACTGAGGATCTCATGCACGAACAATCCTTGTTAGCCGACGAAAAAGAAATAGCCGAACATGTGATGTTGGTTGACCTTGCGCGCAATGATTTAGGGCGAGTCGCAAAGCACGGCACAATCAATGTTGAGCCCTACCAATCGATTGAGCGCTATAGCCATGTGATGCATATCGTAAGCGGCGTCCAAGGCATCTTGGAAGACAATAAAGATGCGTTTGATTTATTTGCCGCGGTGTTCCCTGCTGGAACGCTTGTGGGCGCACCGAAAGTAAGGGCTATGGAATTAATCGATGAGATTGAACCCAGTCTCAGGGGAGTGTATGGCGGAACCGTGGGTTATTTTGCTAAAAACGGCGACATGGATCAAGCTATCGCCATACGAACCATTGTGTTTTCAGAGGGTAAATATTGCTTTCAAGCGGGCGGTGGAATTGTTGCAGATAGTGAGCCTGAGAACGAATTCAATGAGGTCATGGCCAAAAGTGAAATTTTAAGAACGGCTCTTAAAATGGTAAAAGAGGGCAATTTATGACTACCATGTTGATCATTGATAATTTTGATTCTTTTACCTACAACTTAGTTCAGGGTTTCAGGACGCTGGGTACTGAGGTCAAGGTTTATAGAAACAATGCGATAGATGTTGAACAGGCAAAAGCCTTGCAACCTAGCCATTTGGTGGTTTCGCCTGGACCTGGGCGACCTGAGGACGCGGGCAACTCGATGGACATGATAAAAACATTTGCTTCTGAGATCCCTATACTGGGTGTCTGCCTAGGCCATCAGTGTATCGTTGAAGCCTTTGGTGGCGAGATTACCTATGCAAAACAACTCATGCACGGCAAGACCTCGGTGATTGATCACGACAAGAAAACCATCTTTACAAACCTTACAAACCCAATGATCGCGGGGCGATATCATTCCTTAGCTGCTGAAAAAACCTCGTTGCCAGATGAATTAGAAATTACAGCGACGACAGCAGACGATGAGGTTATGGCCGTTCGTCATACAACCCACTTAATAGAGGGCGTACAATTTCACCCTGAGAGCGTGTTGACCCCAGAGGGCAAACAACTGATGCAAAATTTTTTACAACAACAAAGAGATTAATTATGAATAAAAACCCAGATCAAATTTTATCTTCATTAATGAAGGGAGAAGACATTGGAGAACAAAACGCCTTTGATTTAATGCATTTACTTGCTGAGGGCACATTAGACCCGGTAGTCGCGGGAGCAATATTGACCTCACTTCGAGTAAAAGGTGAGTCAGCGGAAGAAGTACGAGGTTTTGCTAATGCTATGAGAGAACTGGCCACAACAATTGATTTAGAAGAAAACAAAGGAACTATTGATATTGTTGGGACCGGTGGTGATGGGTCTAATAGCTTTAATTTATCGACTGGCACCGCATTATTAACCGCGGCCACCGGCGCAAAAGTGGTGAAGCACGGCAATCGATCTGTGTCGAGCAAATCAGGGAGCGCTGATCTTTTAGAGGCATTGGGTATCGCATTAGCAGATAATCCCGAAGACGTGAAAGCGGTTTTGCAGCAATTCGGCTTTGTGTTTTTGTTTGCGCCATATTTTCATCCTGCTATGAAACATGTTGCACCAATCAGGCAAGCCCTAGGCATAAGAACCGTGTTCAATATATTGGGCCCTTTAACCAACCCAGCACAACCCAGATACTATTTACTTGGCGCGTTTAGTTCTTCTATGGCAAAAATTATGGCAGAAGCCTTATCGGGTATGAATGTTGAGAGAGCGTTCGTTGTCCATGGCACCAATGGTTGGGATGAGCCAACCCCAGTAGCTGAATTTGAATTATATGATGTCAAACCTAATCGAGTAGAACACACCATTAGAGACCCTAAAGATTTTGGAATTGAACGATGCAGCGAAGAGGACCTAAAGGGAGGCGACGCAAAACAAAACGCGAAAGCTTTGATGAGTGTTTTTAATCAAGAGGACCAAGGCCCACACCGAGATTCGCTGTTGCTAGGAACAGGATTAGCTTTAGAGGTTTCTGGGAGAGTACAAAGTTTAAAAGAGGGTATAGAGCATGCAAGCTCAGTCATTGATGAAGGCAAGGCCAGTGAAATGGTTCAATTACTGTCAGGGGTAAATGAGTAAGTCAGCGGAAAATTTTTTATCCACTATGGCGACCAGTAGTCTTGCTAGATACCGCAACAGTTCTAGTATCTTGAGCGAGAATAAGCTCTTGGATCTGTGTCAAAAGATTCAGTCTAATGAGCCCTTGGTATTCAATAAGGAGAGCTTTTGTTTAATTGCAGAGATTAAAAAAACATCCCCATCTTCTGGGAAGCTCTCACCAAATGATTTTAATATCCAACAACAAACAAACCATTACATCAATGGCAAGGCAGACATCATTTCTGTTTTGACAGAACCTTCCCGGTTTGCTGGCTCTCTTCAAGATCTTTCGGAACTCAGCACAACCTACCCAGAAACAGCTTTCATGAGAAAAGACTTTCTAGTCCACCCTTACCAGGTATCTGAAGCACTGTATTATGGAGCGCGTGGGGTGTTATTGATTACCGGTATTCTGAATGAAGAGCAATTGGCAGACATGATAAAACGAGCGCTTGGACACAATATGTTTGTGTTAATCGAGGCTTTTAATAAAGAGGAGTTGAACCTAAGTCGTGCCGTAATGTCTCAGTTTAAAGACGCCCAAGACTCACTGATGCTTGGGATTAACTGTAGAGATTTAAAGACTCTTGAAGTTAGCTTTTCTCGATTTAAGGCTCTATCTGAGTATTTGCCTCAGGAGGGATTGTGTATAGCAGAGAGCGGTATATTTAATACAAATGATATTTCACAAATAGTTGATTGGGGTTACAGCGGGGCATTGGTTGGCACCGCCTTGATGCAAACAAACAACCCTGAAAACACATTATTAGAGTTTAGACAGGTTGCTGAAGAATCGAAGAAACACGTATGAAGACTAAAATAAAAATATGCGGATTGACCACAAAGGAGGCTGTTTTAGCTGCCATTAATGGCGGAGCCGACATGTTGGGCTTTGTTTTTGTAGAGAGCTCACCAAGATACATAAGCCCTAAGCAGGCGAGAGCATTAATTGATTTGATTCCAAGCGGTATCGACAGTGTCGCCGTGATGTTGCATCCAACTCAAGACGAGGTGAACACTGTTTTACATCATTTAGATGTGAGTTATCTGCAAACCGATGCCAATGATTTTGATTCGATTGATTTAAAGACGTCTGTGCAGTCATTAAGAGTGTATCGAGACAGCGAGGTTTTTGATCCAAAGGTTATCGATGACAACCCGTTTGCACTATTTGAAGGCCCATTAAGCGGAACCGGCAATTTGGTTAATCTAGAGAGATCTAAAAAGGCCTGTGATTTAAAAAAAGTTATACTTGCTGGAGGATTAGACAGTAAAAACCTCAAAGAGGTTTTAAATCATGTCAGACCTTTCGGGGTTGATGTTAGCACAGGCGTTGAGGTAGAAAGGGGCACCAAGAGCAAACAAAAAATTATTGAATTCATTAGAATGGTTCGTGCTTTTGATGAAGAGATTAACAATGGATGAGAACAACAAAAAATTATTGCAACAACTTTTAAACGGTGACCTTCCTGATGAGCGCGGTCGTTTTGGAGAATTTGGTGGCCAATATGCCCCAGAAACCCTGATGCCGGCACTAAAGAATCTCGACAAAAAAGTAAAAACACTTTTGAGCGATAGCGCTTTTCAGAAAAAGCTTTCTGAAGAGCTTAATCAGTGGGCAGGCCGTCCGACGAGCCTTACCTTTGCACAAAAGCTTAGTGAATTGTGGGGCGTTAATGTGTATCTCAAACGAGAAGACCTTGCCCACACAGGCGCGCATAAAATTAACAACGCATTGGGCCAAGCTTTAATTGCAAAACAACTGAATGCAAAAAGGGTGGTTGCAGAAACTGGAGCTGGACAGCACGGCGTGGCTTCAGCGGCTGCCTGTGCAAGAGTGGGTATTCCGTGTGTGGTTTATATGGGCGCAGTTGATATTGAAAGACAGTCCCCAAATGTGGATAGGATGAAGCAACTTGGTGCCGAGGTTGTCTCAGTAACTGCTGGCGACCAAACATTAAGAGCAGCTGTTGACGAAGCCTTCAGAGATTGGGTCAGTAATCCAGATGACACTTACTATATTTTAGGCTCAGTCGTGGGTCCTCATCCTTATCCGTATTTGGTAAGGGAGTTGCAAGCTATTATTGGTAAAGAGGCCAAAGAGCAAATAATACAGGTGACAAACGGCTTGCCTGACGCTGTGTTTGCTTGTGTTGGGGGAGGCTCAAACGCGATAGGTATTTTTCACGCTTTTCTTGGTGATGAGTCGATTGAATTGATAGGAGTTGAGGCTGGAGGTAAGAGCCAAAAGCTTGGCGACAATGCAGCCACACTTGCTTCAGGGAAACCTGGGATTTTACATGGAACATACTCGATGTTACTCCATGATGAAGACGGTCTGGTTCAAGAAACACACTCTGTCTCAGCGGGATTAGATTATCCTGGTGTGGGGCCCGAGCATGCCTTTCTCCAATCCATAGGTAGAGTAACATACACTTCAGCTGAGGATGACGAGGCACTCGAAGAGGTCAGAGCCTGTTGCTCTCTGGAAGGCATTCTGCCGGCCTTAGAGAGCGCACACGCTTTTGTTGGCGCTAAAAAATGGGCTACAAAAAATCAAGGCAAAACAGTTCTTATTGGGTTATCAGGCCGAGGAGATAAAGACATGCCAACGCTCAGCAAGGTATTGAATATTTAACAGGGTAATTAGAATGTTTGGCAGTGAATTAATAACAAAATGTGTGGAAAACCCAAAACAACAAGGCCCTGCTGTTGTCCCTTTTATTACTGCTGGTTATCCAGATAAAGACAATTTTTTAGAGCTAGTAGACGCACTGGCTAAAGCCGCAGATGTTATAGAGGTTGGTGTCCCGTTCTCTGACCCTATGGCCGATGGGGTGACTATACAACGATCAAGTCACGCAGCTATTGAAAGTGGAGTAACGCTCCAATGGATACTGGAACAATTAAAAACATTAAATACCAAGACACCTATTGTTTTGATGAGTTATTTGAACCCACTTTATGTCTATGGTTATGATCAACTGGTTAAAGATGCTCTAGAAGCTGGTGTTGACGGGTTTATTATTCCCGATCTTCCTATTGAAGAGGGCGAGGAGATTAAAGAGGTATTAAATCAAGCCAAACTTGCTATGATCCAATTGGTCACACCGGCTACACCAGAAAAACGAATAAAGAAAATAGCGAAAAACAGCACAGGGTTTTTATATGCTGTGACAGTGAAAGGGGTTACTGGCGGTAGTCAAGGTCTTTCCAAAGAAGTTGTGGGTTATCTAGAAACAGTCAAAGCTTCTACCAATATCCCTGTTTGCGCTGGTTTTGGCGTTAGAAACCGAACAGATGTAGATCTTTTGGAACCCCATGTTGATGGAATTATAGTCGGGTCTGCTCTGGTAGAGGCCATTGAGCAAAACACCTCGGTAACAGATTTTTTGAAAGCGCTTCGCGCTTAGAGATTAAACGCTTCTCTATAGCTTTCAAAGACTTGATCAACCTCTTTGTCTTTAAGGTCAAAATCATTAAGGTTGTAGTTATGTTTTTGTGATGACCTAGTTTTTTGTGTTGTATAAGATGCCATCCTGGCTTTGTTTTCATCGTTTAAGCGGATGTTAAATTTTGCAAAGATCTTTTCTGCTATCCCGGACGGATCTTTGGTGAAATCATTAAAGCTAATATCAATCATATTTGATTCAGAGATTAGGTTTTTACTAGCAAGAAACTTTTGACTGGCTTCTCCCCAAAACGATAATGATTCTCTACCTAACTCCGCTGTATTTATATTCTTAGAAAAGGCAGACCTAAGATGAAAGGCTAAGCTGCTTATTGAGCCTATAATATCTATCGGATTTCTATGAATAAACACAAATTTTGCATCAGGATACACGGCTAATATTTCTTCTATATGTTGAATATGGCAAGGGTCTTTAAGTAGCCAAAAAGAAGGTTTTGTTGTTGTTTCCATTGCTTGCAAAAACCTTTTATGCCAGACGAAGGCGGATGAAAAGTCACAATGAGCAATAAACTGTTGATAGTTGGGAACCCTTGCAGAATAAGCAAAACTGATGCTTTTAAAATCTAGCGCTGTGATGAGTTGACACTCTTCAGGGTGGCTTGATTTCATGGGGTGAATATTCATTAGGTTTGGAACCAAGACTTTAAATAAAGCGAGCCTTAGTTCTGTTTTCAGTTTCTTGTAAGTTCGTTGAAATTTTGATGGAGCCAAGGGCGTCATTTCAAATAACTCCCAGGTTAAAGGGCTTCTAAACCCATCATAACAATACATCACATTAAACAATGAAGTCGTACCGGATCTAGGGAGGCCGCTTATAAAAATAGGCGTTGAGGGTTGGGCTGTGTCTTGAGTTCGAATAAATTCTAAGAGCTTGGCTCGTGCGTTTAATTTTTCTCTAATACCGTTCTCAAAGGTGGTAGAACCCAGACGGTTTAGGTTTGATTCTTTTGCATAGTCCTCCAAGAGAATAGTTAGCGGTTCCTTAAAATCGTCCTCACCTAAAGGAAGGCTGACTTTGTTTAAGACAGAATCAAGATCAATCAAAAGATACCCATTATTTTGGTTTAGATAATAATATAACAAGAAACCCAGCGCCGATTAGTCCCCAGCCAATATTAATCTCAATACCAAGGAGGATTCCTCCGGCAAGGATAGCGGCGATACCTAAAAGGCTTTGGTAGATTGTTTTTGAAAATTCTTGAAAAAACTCTTTGTCGTTCAGATTGTTGTTTTGTTTATTAATAAGCTCTCTTGCAAGGTTTGGCAGTTCCTCAATGGTTTTTTTTATCTCTGGAGCATCTTCTTGAAGCCTTGAAAAAATTGATTGAAGGTTTGTTTGTTGTTCTTTCCATTCCGAAATTACCGGTTTTGCCGCAGCAACAATATCTAATTGTGGATAGAGCTGTCTCCCAAGACCCTCAATGTTAAGCAAGGTTTTTTCAAGCTGCACTAATTGCGGTTGATTTTCCATTTTAAACTCTCTAGCTGTTTGAAATAAACGCATCAAAAGCTGACCAAATGAAATTTCCTCTAGAGGTTTGTCAGCTATAGGGTCACAAACAGCTCTTATTGAGGCCTCAAAAGAGTCTAGCCTTGTCTCTCTGGGTACCCAACCCGCAGCTAAAAAGTTAGAGGCTATAGTTTTATAATCTTTTTCGAAAAAAGCAGAGAACGAAAGAGCTAGATATCGCCTATCTATATCATCTAAGCTGCCTACGATCCCGAAATCAACTGCAGCATACAGTGGTTTTTCTGGATTAGATACATCGACAAACACATTTCCAGGATGCATATCCGCATGAAATAAATTATGGTGAAACACTTGAGTAAAAAAGATTCTCACACCATTAATAGCGAGTTGTTTTAAGTCAATGCCAGCGCTTTTTAATGAGCCCACCTTGCTAATAGGAATTCCATGAATTCGTTCTTGCACCAGAATGTTTGTTTTGCAGTAATCCTTATAAACCTTAGGGACTTTGATAATGTCTGACCCTTCCCAATTTCTCCCAATCTGAGAGCAGTTTGCAGCCTCCCTTAACAAATCCAGTTCATGCACAACAGAAGTTTGGTAGTCACTGACAACCTCAATAGGCTTTAACCTTTTAGATTCTTCTGAATAATTCTCCAACAATCTTGCAAAGAGAAAAAGAAGTTCCATATCCTTTTCTATAGCTTCCCAAATATGAGGTCTAAGTATTTTGACCACAACTTCTTCCCCACTTTTGAGAGTTGCCAAATGAGCTTGAGCTATGGAAGCAGAGGCAAAAGCTTCTTTATCAAAATCAGAAAAAACATCCTCAGCTCTTTTGCCAAATGCTTGGTGTATTTCTTGTTCTGCAAGCTCACCAGAAAATGCTGGGACCTCATCTTGAAGCTTAGATAGTTCAGATGCAAGGTCTTCCGGAAGCAGGTCAGGCCTTGTAGAGAGCGATTGACCAAACTTAACATACAAAGGGCCCAGATCCTCAAGAGCCAACCTAAGTCGCTCACCTCTCGAAGAACTGCTGCTTTTTCTGAACCATAGGCTCGGTGAAATTAAAAAGATCCATCGAAGCGGTTTTAGAAGATCGGACCCGACAAAAAATTCATCTAGTTGGTAGCGAACCAATATTCGGTGAGTCTTAAGCAGCCTAGCTAATATTTGTAATGATTTCACTTTAAACTTTGTGCCCAACATGAAGCGCGACTATCCCCGCGCTTAGGTTGAAGTACTCTGAATTAATAAAACCAGCTTTACTCATCATCTCAATGAGTTTCTTTTGATCAGGGTGAACTCGGATTGATTCTGCGAGATATTTATAACTGTCTCCATCGTTCGCAACCCACTCGCCTAATTTTGGCAAGACATTGAAGGAATAAAAATCATAAAAAGGGGAAACCAGCTCATTTGCTTTTGAAAACTCTAATATTAAAAGTCGGCCCCCAGGTTTTATAACTCTGTACATAGAAGACAAGGCTGTGTTTTTATGTGTGATGTTTCTCAAGCCAAAGGCTATCGTGACACAATCAAAAACATGGTCTTCAAACGGCAGGTTTTCAGCGTTGGCTTGGAGTAGATTTATATTCTTAAGCTTGCCTTGATCTAGCAGTTTAGATCTCCCTTGATTGAGCATAGAGGCATTGATGTCGGTTAGAACAACGGTGCCTGATTTGCCAACTTGATCTGCTAATAAAACACCAAGATCACCGGTGCCGCTGGCAACATCTAGCGCTTTCATCCCTTCTTCGAGTCCTGTGTGCATCATCGCAAAACGTTTCCAGAATCTATGAACACCAAAAGACATCAGATCATTCATTAGGTCGTATTGCTCTGAAACTGAATCAAACACGTCGCCAACTCTCCGTGTTTTTTCATTTTCGCTTACCGATTCGTAACCAAAACTTACTTTTTTTTCATCTCCTGTCATTTCTTGCCCGATCTTGGGTGTGCTTTATCATAGGTTTCAGCAAGATGCTGAAAATCAAGATGAGTATAAACTTGTGTACTGCTAATGTCTTTATGTCCGAGTAATTCCTGCACAGCTCTCAAGTCTCCGCTCGCTTCCAGTAAATGAGTTGCAAAACTGTGTCTAAGCAAATGAGGGTAGACATCTTGTTGTAAGCCGTTTCTTTTTGCCCAGTGGTTGATACGACTTTGAACAGACCTTCTACTTAATCTGTTTCCTCTGTTGCCTACAAATAAAGCTTCTTCGTCAGGCGTAGCAACTTGAGACCTTACTTTTATCCAAGCTTTAATTGCATCTATTGCCTTTGAGCCAATAGGCAGCATCCTCTTTTTGTTCCCTTTGCCGACGACGGTGAGACTCCTGTCTTGAATGTTGAGATCAATAGGATTCAGAGCAACCAGTTCTGCGAGCCGTAGACCTGATGAATACAAGAGTTCCATAATGGCTTTATCTCTTAAGCTTATTGGTTTTGTGTCGCTAATATTAAGCAGTTGATTTACTTGGTCCACATCTAGGATACCGGGTAGTTTTTTTGCAGCCTTAGGGGTTTTGATTCCGTCTGCAGGGTTGGTTTTAAGAAGGTTTTCTCTAACAAGATAATTCATAAAGCTTCTAATAGCAGAGAGTTTTCTTTGAATGCTTCTAGCGCCAAGCCCATCTATAAAGATCTGAGATGCATAGGTCCTAATATGGTGAGGTTTAACTTGATCCCACGCGTTTATTTTTTTTGAGACACAAAATTTTTCTAGACCATCAATATCTTTGGAATAGTTTTCTACAGTGTGTTTAGAATAGCGCTTCTCAGTTTCTAAAAATTGTAGGAACTTATATTTTAAGTGTTGAAATTCTTCTTTCATGCATTATAAAGGACGCGAAACCTAGCCACTTATTTGTCGCGCTAAACTTAATGCTTCCGAGGCCTTTTCTTTTTCACCCAACTCAGAGAGGATGAGGGCTAATTCAGTATAGGTTTCGCTAGTGGGTGAGATGTCTATGGCTCGCTCAATACATTGTTGGGCTTTGGACCACAACCCATCTTTTTGAGCCAGTCGACTCGCCACTAACCAGAGATTAGAATCCTTTGGCCTTTCTTCCAACCATTTATCAACAGTTGTTGATAGTTCGCTAACCTTGTCATTACCAAGCTCTGCATACAAAAGAATTAATTCTTGGTTCCAGCTGCTTGGAATCTGTTTTTTCAAGGCTGCCTCAGCCTTTAGGTATTCTCGGTTGCTTATCCAGGCCTCTATCTTTGAGGTTAAGATTAAAGGGTGTTTTTCAATTGATTTAGGTATCCGCTCAAGAACAGCCTCTAGAGGTTTGTTGTTGGTAATCGCATCTTTAACCAGGGTATGGATTGTGTGAGCAAGCTCATCATCATTAACATGATCAGAGAATTCAAATATTTTTCTAAGCATTAAATCATGATCATGGGTGCCGTTTATAATTCTGAAAAGCAATTGATTGGCCAAAGGGTTCTTTGGGTTGGCTTCCATTAATTGATCAACATAAGATCTTGCATCTATAAAATAATTTTTTTTAATCAACAAATTACTGGCATAACCCAGGATATAAGGCGCTGCTTCTGGAAATGCATTTACAGCCCTTTCCACCCAGTCATTCGATGCAAGGGTATTTCCAGATTCTATTTCTAGCTCAATACTTAACAAGAAAGTCTGAAGTATGGGACGACTGGTCGAGTTGGCCGATTTTAGTTTTTTCCTGGCTTTAACGAGTTCTCCTTTGGACAATAAGAGCAGACTTTCGTTAAGCAATCTTTTTGTACGTTTAGTGCTTCTGTTCGCTAGAAGCCCTCTTATAATCCTTGGTGATCTCCAGATGACAACGACAATTCTTATTAGGATATATGTTATCAACACTCCAAGAATCAAAATAGGTACAGTGGTTTCAAGCGAGTATTGGAAAAACTCTAATAAAACATATCCATTTAAGTCGCCAATAAAATTATCAATCGAAGACAACATCTGTTGGTCCACCGGTTGTCTGTTCAGCCAAAACAGGCCTAGACTAGAGACGACGATAAAAAGAAGCACAAAAACCCCAATGAAAAAACCTAACCGGCTTTTTTTCTTGGGGTTTTGTTCCTTCTTTTCAATCATTTGATAAAGTTAATAGTTGCTTTATGCTGTCCGTTACTAATGATAATATCGAAGTTTTCTATTCGAAGCGATTATGGATAACGATAATTTCAAAAAATGGTCTGAAAATCTTTCTTCGATTCTTCCTAAATCAGCCAAGGAAGCAAAGGAAGATATTCAAAAGAATCTTTCTTTTTTAATTAAAGAGGCGATCCAGAAAATGGACCTTGTTGAACGCTCAGAAATTGATGCGCTGAAAAAAGAAATAGAATCCATTAGAGACAAAATAAAAAACTAGTAATAAAAATTAATCGTCTGAGTTAATTCACGAGACAAGCTTTTCGCAACTGGACAGTTGATAGCAGCTTCTTCAAGCAGTTTTTTTTCGTCGTCTGAATACTCTTTTGGAAAGTAAAAATCTATTTTAATTTCACTAATACATCTAGGATTTTGTCCCATGGTTTTAGTTACTTCTGCTTTTGTACCCTCGATCTGAAAATTTTCTCTACTGGAGACAATTCCCATAATTGTGAGCATGCAATTCGCTAACCCTGTGGCGATTAAATCTGTGGGGGAGAAGGCTTTTCCTTTACCTTTGTTATCAGTTGGCGCGTCGGTTATATAGCCTTCCCCAGATTGGAGATGAGTGCTTTCAGTTCTTAGGTCACCTGAATAAAAAACTATTGATGTGGGCATGCTAAAAAACTAGACAACCTTAAACACCCCTTTCATAACTGCAAAATGACCTGGAAAGGAGCAGAAAAACGTATAGTCTTCGCCGGTCTTTAGGAGTGAAGTAGAAAAGGTTACTGATGTTTCTTCACCGCCGCCTATCACCGCCGATGCAGCTAAAACCCTGTTATCACCAACAGGGACATAGTCATTGTCTGCACCAGCTGCACCCCCTGCTTGAGCGACAGGCATGAAGTCAGCTGATGTTGTTAATACCCAATTGTGACCCATAACGTTTGCAGGCATAGTGCCTGTATGAACAAGCGTGATGGTTATTTCTTCGCAGCTTGAGCTCACCACCATTTCTTTAAGGTTGAATTGCAACATATCGTTGCCTTCAATGGTTTGCTGACAGGAGTCTTCTGCAACGAAGTTGACGGTGTCGGCCAATGATGAGTCTTTAGTGCTTGCTTTAACAGCTGACTCGTTAGATAAAACCACTACCGGTTCTATCCTCTTTTCTATATTTTTTGTGGGATTATATTTACTGGTGGTCCGTTCAACTTGAGCTTTAATCACACCTCCACCGAAATTGCTTACCCACTCAAAAAGAAGAGTAAGAACAGCAATAATAACCATTAAACCAATAAATCGATTATGAGAAAAACCTAGACCTGAATCACTCACGTTAACTCCTTTTTCTTATAATTTTTTTAAAATAATAATAAAGCTAGCTTCTAATTTGCAAAGCAGTATAAAACCAATTGTCTTTGTAATAAAGAGAATAAAGTTATATTTTTTTATTAATGGACGATAAAGAAATAGAAAAACTTTGGTTTCTGGTGAACCCAACAGCAGGGAAGCATCAGAGTATGGCTATCATGGGACAAATTAAACATGAATTAGACCAGCTTAATATACAAAGCAAGATTTTTACCAGCGAGAGAAGGGGTTCCATCACAGATTTTATTCAAAAACAGAATTTCAATGATGTTGATGGGATTTGTGTTTTGGGCGGCGACGGAACAATTAATGAAGCAGTCAATGGATTAATGCTGTCTGGTAAATCCCAGGAAACCCCTTTAGGTATCATCCCTACAGGGAGCGGGAACGCATTCGCTGAAACTTTGGGGGAGTTAGATCCAATAAAAGCAATCCAAAATATTCTCACCGGGACAACCAGCCTTATAGACGTTTTCAAAATTGATGATAAGAAAAAAACTTTTTTTGCCATCAATATTATTGGCTGGGGAATGGCCGCTGAGGTTAATATTTTGGCAGAAAAACTGAGATGGATGGGAGGCATTAGGTATTCAATTGCTTCATTAATAACTGTTATGAGAATGAAACAAAAACATTTAAAAACCAAGTTGGACAATAGCAGTATAGAGGGCAATACTTTGTTTTTTTTGGCACTGAACAACGTACACACTGGCAAGGGAATGCAAATGGCTCCCAACGCCGTTTTAGACGATGGCTTAATTGATATTATCTTGGTTAGACAGGCATCAAAACTAAGAGTATTAAAGATATTTACGCAATTGTTTTCTGGAGGCCACATAGAGGATCCTTTTGTTGAATATAGTCAAATCACTAGCTTTGATATAAAAACTGAGAATGACCCTTTGAATATAGATGGCGAAAATATGGGAACATCACCGATTCAGGTTGAATTAATAAATAAAGCAGTCAGAATATTTGGAAAAATATAGGCTTAATACATGAAAAAGAAAACTAACCGGATACCTTTGTATATTATTGTGTTTTGTATTTTTTTAGTCTTTATTTCGATTTATTATGAAAGACAAAAGAAAGCCGCTGTATTAGGCCAGAACAATTCTTCCGAATATAAAACCCTGCTTTCTAAAAACAATGAATAAAGCCGCAGATGCAGCCGTTATTGCCGCAAATGAAAAATGTGATTTATTTACAAAGATTGAACAACAAATCACAAGGAGCTCAATATTCTCAAGCAATAATATAAATGTCTCGTTTGAGAAAAACCCT
>CAZVRH010000034.1:0-14962 GCA_964629335.1 uncultured Woeseia sp. | reverse complement strand
ACTGCCATTAATCCACCAAGAGTGAAAAAACTCATTTGTCGTTCGGTATCAATAATAGTAGCTCCTGTGAGTTGGTTAAGTTCTTCTATTGTTCGTAACCTAGCGACTCTTTTTTCAGCAGCTACAGGATTGATTAAATTTCTCCAAGTTTTAGTTGTTGCACCTGTAGATTCTGTGGCGTTGTCTCTTAATAACTGTTTAAATCCATGACCAGCTCGAGCTGAATGCGTATCACTTGAGCCTATGAAGCCCCAACGGAATCGATCTTTATCATCACCGTACTCTTGATTTCTCAAGGCAAGCCCGTATTGCACAGATTTCTTGGGTCTGTAATTGAAGGCCGGGAGGTAGGTGTTTCTGGCTTGCCCGGCATCCAGCCAAGATTGGTTGTCAGTCCCGTAGAGTAATCGGATTCCGGATGCACCGGGAAATTTATTGAATTCGTCTCTGGTTTTCGCTGCCAGATCATCACAGACTGATTCTGATTTCCCTTCATCTAAACAAAGTTGTTTCATAATAACTCCAGCTTGATGGCACGACGGTAGATAATTTGATGAGGGTTCGGGGCAAATTATGTTGCCATTGTCATCAGTGTCAACTTCTAAGAAATCGTAGAATTGTTCAGAATTACCATGTCCTGAGTAGATCTCAACAACACTGTTGTAATCAGGCCTGATGTTATCGGCTGATTTTCTATATTCTGTCCAGCTGGAGGTTTGAGGTGTGTAGAAGCCCCAAGTGGTGCCGTGAGGGATGACCTCTACCTCAAAACCCCAATCGTCAAGTTTTGCGTATAAATCTCCAGGAGTTTCTGCAGTCTCGTAACAGTCTTTTGGAAGGTAATTTGATGGCATCCCTTCTTCACAGTTTGGAGTTGCCAATATTGTGTCTAGAAACCCCATAAAGGAAAAATAATATTCCCTGTTGAGAGGATCTAACAAATAGAGATTAGGATTGACATCAGCCAACTGGGTTCTAAGGAGTCCAGAAACGGCTCCTCCAGAGGCGATGGGTCGAGCTGGGATGGCGCCTTCTTTATAGTCTTTAAAGAACACATTGTGATGACCATAGTGCGTTTGAGGTGTTCGTCCTACCTGGGTCCACTCCCAGCCTATAAAAGCGACTAAATCAGGGTTATCCTCATTGCCAGAAATAGCATTACATTGACGGACACTATCAACTTGGTCTTTCCATGTCCTTGGCGTATAAGATTCTGCATGATCGGTTAAGACATAGAAATCAAGCTGAGAAATAAATCGAGCATAATCACATGCAAAAGCTGGTGGAAACGCCCCCCTTGAGCCATACATCATCGGTAATGACATATAGAAAGCATCCATAGAGTAGGTGGTGTGAACATGTGTATCTCCCCAAAGAATTTGTTTTTCTTTTGGTAAAGACACTATTGGCCTGGTTTTATTGGTTGCAGTTTCTTCAGTAAAGGGATTTGTTTTAAAATTATTGCTTAATGATTGTGGTGAGATTATATAGAGTGCAATGGCTGAGGGTATGGCAATTATCAATACAATTAGAATTAATGATCTCAAAATTTTTTTCATCTTTTTACCCCCATAAAACTCAGATCTTTATATGAAAGATCTTGTAATAAACCAATATAGACCAATTGCTAATAAGATAGAAGATAACACAGATTGAATTTCAAGGAACCGACTTTTTTGAAGGTTGTTTTTTATTAATAAAAAAGTCATCCAGAGGAAAGTGAGAACGAGAATTTGACCCAATTCAACTCCAATATTAAAACCAAGCAATGCTATTAGAAAATTTGATTTAATAATTTCAATCTCGCTGAGTATATTAGCGAAACCAAATCCATGAATCGTTCCAAAGATAGCGGCCAAGGCCGGACGATATTTTGAGGAGATATCCTCATCTTCAATCAGCATCAAAAGACTGATTGTTAAAAGGCCTACCCCAACGATCAATAATGTATTTTCAAAAAGAGATGAGAAAATAGATAATGCAAGAACCAACGCAATTGATGCTATAACTAGCCGCCTCAATGTCTTTAATTCTAGTATCGGTAGCCTAATTGCCTCTATGCTGGTAATGACTATTGTTAGTCCTATGAGAGATTCAATAATCTTCATATCAGGAATGATTAAATTAGATGCTGCCATGAATAGTGTGACACTGTGGCCAATGGTGAAACCGGTAGCAGTAAATATTAACTGTTTAAGACTCGTGCATAACAACAGCAAGACCAGAAGAAAAACCAAGTGGTCTAGACCACTTAAAATATGAAAAAATCCTAAATCAATATACCCAGAGAAGATATCTTTAAAGCTTTGACTCGACGTTTCTGTTTTCTCTGAAAATATTTCAATCAATCTGTCTTTCTGAGTAATAATGATTGTCTTCATATCACCATTCTTGTTTTTTAACGTTGCATAATGAGTATGCCCAGGGGCTATTTCGAAAAAGCTGTCTATTTGAATTTTTAATAGATCATTGTTCTCTAAACTGTAAGTATGCTCGATGCCTACAGTTCCTTGCTCAGTTCTCAATGTTGTTGTGTTGATTAACTCTAATTGTGGGTATGAAAGGATGGAGTTTGATAGATGTCTTTCCAAACTGACAGTTAGATCAGGATAAAGTACTTTGTATTCATTTAATTTTGTGACTTCCCTTGTTGGCACGGTAAAGGTCATGATTAATTCAGACTCTGTAATTAACCAATTTGAATACGAGACGCTTCTAGTGTGAGCCAATAAGTTTTGTGATAAAGAACACATCAACACATAGACAATGACACCGAAGATGTATTTTCTTGGCAAATCGGTCATTTATCGAGATTCTTGTTTATTTTGATATCTGCTTTTAGTGATAATTCAGATAATAAACTTGAGAGAATCTCATCTCTCGAACGTCTTCTGTACTCTTGTAAAACAATGTCTTTAATATCCTCGAAAGCAAGTACCTGCTTATCTTTCAGATCAAGCAAAGCCACCACACTATATCCAGCAGCGGTTTCTATTGGTTCACTCATTTCATTTAATTTCAGCGAGCCAACGATTGTTGCCAACTTTGGACCAATTAATCGAGGTAGGGCCATTGACGGAATGTAGCCACTTGGTAGATCCCATCTACCAACACTGTCAATGCTGTTAAAAATTATTGCTTCATCTTTGTTGTCTTCCCAGGTTATTTTTGCCTTATTTGCATCGTCTAAATTTTCAGAGTTAAAGACAATAATTCTAACCTGCTCATCAACGGTAAAAATTGCTAGATGATTATTGTAAAAATCATAAAGAACTTCATCTTCTGGCACCAAAGAGATAGATTGTTCAACAACAGAATCAACCACAGAGCGGACTACGGTTTTTCTAATATTATCATCCACGTTTATAAACCCATTCGCGAAAGCATATTGAACTAATAATTCTTCTTCAATGATTCGATCAAGGGCTAATTTTTCATCCTTTAGAGTGATGGCTTCTCTTCGGTCACCTGCAATCAGATCTATTGCAGTATTTAATTTTTGTTTCTGTATGACTACTCCGTTAACTGTAGCCGCTATATGATCAGGTAATTCATTATAATTCTGATTGCTTTCAATTATGGATCCAATAGCTATAATCGCTCCTAGTAAACTAGAGACGAGTAATAATTTTGACTGCAAGCTCATTTTCTATCTAACCTTTAATACATATGAAATAATATTAGGATGCAAAAAACACTAAAAGTATACAAAAGACTGGCTCAATTTCCTTTAGGGAGACGAGTATTCAGTAAAATGATATGTCTTCTAACGCCTTATTTTTCTTCTATAAAGCCAGTCATAACTGAACTGGATCATGGCTATTGTTCGGTCTCAATGAAAAAAAGAAGAGCTGTGACCAATCATATTAAAACCGTTCATGCCATCGCTATGTGTAATATGGCTGAATTATCTGGAGGATTACTGACTGAGGTTTCTCTTCCTAAAGGCACAAGATGGTTACCGTCAGGGATGTCTGTTCAATACTTAAAAAAAGCTCAAACCGATCTGATTGCTATTGCCGATGGGAGAAATATTGATTGGGATGATGAAGGCGATAAGATGGTGCCTGTGGAAATCAAAGATATTAATGATGAAGTTGTTTTTACCGCAAAGATTACTATGAATGTAAAGAGGACGTAGTATTAGCTCATGAGTGACATCAAACTATTATTTCCTTATGGTTGTGATAAAAAAGTGGTCACAGAGGATATGTGCGATATTAATGGCCATATGAATGTAGCTTATTATCTGGAAGCATATGACGTCTATTCGAGAGCACTGTTTGAAGAAATAGGTTACAACAAGGAGTATTTCAAGGCTGGTTTTTCATGTTTTGCAGTCGAAGATAGTCTTAGGTACTTAAAAGAATTTCTTTTAGGCGAAGAAATATTTCCTAGATTTAGGATACACGATTACAATAAGAAACTGATTCATGTTGTTGGAGTTTTATTGGATAGCAATAACCAACTATCCTCGATTTCAGAAACCATAGTGGCTCACGTGAATATGAATACTAGACGAACACTGGATATGCCCAAAGCTCTTATCCAACAAGTCCAAAAATTCAATCACGATCATACTCAGGAAGGAGATCTTGATTTTGACTTAAGGCTGCAAATAACAAAGTAATTTTTTAGGAGTGACAATGAAAAAGATAATGACAGTAGGGTTTTTATTGCTGAACTGTTTCGGAACCATAGATGCTGGTGAACTCATAGAAGTTAATCAGGCTCTTATAGAGCAACTTAAAGCAATGGAATATGAGCCTTATGATTCTGGGTATGCTGAGTGGCAAGCGACTGATATCGAACTATTTTCTAGCAAAGACGAAAATTTCAGTATGGGGGTATGGAAGGCAGAAGCTGGTCAGGAAATTATGGATACCCCTTATCCATACAATACATGGATGCTTATAAAAGAGGGTGAAATTGAAACCATCAACTCAAACGGAGAGAAGAATATATACAAAGAAGGTGAAGGTTTTATAACGCCAAAAGGTTGGACAGGGACTTTTGCTATCACAAAGGACTTAGTGATCATTTATATTTATGATGGGCTAGATGATACAGAGAATGGTGAATCCATGGATTTGAATAAGGTTTCTGCAAAGAATTACAACCGCAATGACATTCTTACGACTCTGGGACAAAAAGAGTTTTTAGGTGAAGCTGGTGATTTAATACTCACAAAAGAAGAGCTTAGTTTTACCAATAAAGATGAATCGTTCCAGATTGGTCTTTGGGAGGGAACAGAAGGCGAGATTCCTGCTAGTTGGAACTATGATGAATTCATGTACGTCCTAAGAGGGAGCATAGAAATGACAGACACTGCTGGTAAAACAGTCATTATTAACGCTAACGAAGGGGTGATGGTACCAACCGGTTGGGAGGGAGTTTTTTCAGTCCAAGAGACCGTGGCTAAAATTTGGATAATTTACGACGATTGAAATTAATTAATAGCCTCACCTAATCTCTTTGCTCTTTCCAACTTGCTTCTTTCTTCTTTGGGTAGATAGTAACACGCACCAATTAAAGCCAGTGTTGTGATCGATAACACGGAGAGTCCAGAGGCCAAAGCGTTTCTTAATGCTTCAGCTTCGGTGAGACCGCCAGTGAAGTAAATATCACTTAACTTACCAACACAATAGGGGCCTAAAGCTAATCCCAGCATACTGACCATCAGTATATAAAATGCTCCCGCAATGCCCCTCATTCTTGGCATGACCAGATCAGAGGCAGTGGCCGGGGCTATACCTACCCACATCGGTGTAGCTATTTGGAAAACAGCGTAATAGAGATAAGACAGAGTCAAATTCTCTTCATAAAGAAAAGCAATCCCTGAAGGCACCGCTATGACAATAACTACAAACCCTACAAATAATCGTCCATTGATGTATTTTTCTCTTAGTTTATCGCCAATAACTCCTCCAGCTATGACACCCACGGTACCCAGGACTGCTGTCATTAATCCTAGGATAGTTGCCACTTCACCTTCATTGATGCCGTGGTTTCTCATATAAAATGCTGGGCCAAACGCCGCCATAGAGTAGGTCACAAATGAAATAAAAGGAAAGCCTATAGTTGAGAGAATGAAAGCCTTTGAGCCGAAAATCATTTCAAAAGTGACGGGTTCTCTGATCTGCAGACTCTGAATCCAACATGTTAGAATATAAGCGCCTAAACCAAATGCAGTCCATTGCACCAAATCACCAGTTATTTTTGTGAGTTGGGAGCAGATAATGAGAATCAATGACCCAAAAATAATATTTATAATAAACGGTTTTAACGGTTTGTCAGAATATAGAATTCCAAATGGAGAAATACCTATGAATTCTTTAATCATCATCTTGAAGGGGTGTTTTTCTTCCGGTGTTTCTATGCCTTCACTGGCTCCTCTTTTAGGTTCTTTTATACCCCATGTAAAGAATGCCAAGATAACACCCGGTAGACCTACTATCATAAAAGCAGCTTGCCAACCTTTAAGTCCAAACGGTGCGAGGCTTGGGTCGGGAAAAAAGTCTGTCCACAATTGAACAATCCAACCGCCTAAAAATAACCCAATACCCGCCCCTAGATACACTCCACTAGAATAAATAGAAAGTATGGTCGATCTCACTTTTGGTGAAAAGTAATCCGATAAAATAGAGTAAGAAGCAGGACTAGCGCTTGATTCACCTATTCCAACACCAATTCGATAAAGTGATAGTGAAGTGAATGATCTGGCTGTACCTGAAAGAGCAGTCATTATACTCCAAGTGGCCAGGCCTATACTGAGCAGGTTCTTTCTCGACCAAACATCTGCAAGCTTACCAAGCGGGATTCCAAAAATTGAATAAAAGACAGCAAATGCAGTTCCAAATAAAAACCCTAAATCACTGTCCGTAATGTTTAAGTCTGCTTTTATGTCCTCAGCCAAGACCGACAGAATTTGTCGATCTACAAAATTAAACACATAGACAATGACCAAAAGAATTAAAGCTTTTCTTGCTGACTTCCCTCCGACTTCGGGGTATTTTTTTTCGTTCATTATTTTGAAACTAATTATGTAAACTAATCATTGTATAAAAAGGAGTAACAGATGAACACAAACAATAAGGAATTATGGGATGAAAATAAAATAGGCATTGAGGAACAGTTCCATGATTGGTATCACGAAGGTTTAACCTCGAAAGAAGTTGCTTCAAGGCTCTCACAAATGTACGAGAATTACTGCTCTTGGAAGGGAGCTAAACAAAAAGCTTTCGGAGAGAGCTTTAAAAAATTAGAACAATAGACTATATAGAATAATATTGTTTGATGAAAAAACTCATCCTCATTTCAGGATTACTTTTGAGCGTTAATGCTTGGGCAGAAGTGTGGTCTGCATATATATATCCCTCCAGTAATGAATCTAGGTATATTGGGCGATTTGAAACAAAAGAAGATTGCCAAGCTAAGGCAGAATGCTACATAGAAAAAGCTAATAGGGGTTCTTTATTGGATGTTATTTTTTCTCATAAAATAGAACAAGGCTCTTACCAGTGCATCATAACTGAGGACAAAGAGACTGAAAAAGAATTGAAAGAGGCAAAAAAATGGGCTGGTAAATTTATCTTTGGTTTGACTGATAAGAGTTGCTCCCTTTAAGAGTCAAATAACTTCTCTCCAAATTCAACTAATATATGATAAATGTTTTAAATCAACCAGAGGATCGATAGAATAGGGCATCCAAAGATACAGGAGAGGTGGCAGAGCGGTCGAATGCGGCGGTCTTGAAAACCGTTGATGGTTAATAGCTATCCGGGGGTTCGAATCCCTCCCTCTCCGCCAGCAACTCGTAAATTAAATCAAAGGAGAAACACTCAATGCCAGAAATGATATTACTTGGATGGTTCCACACCATAATAGGAATCGGAGCAGTATTAAGTGGGTTTTATACCGTATTTAAATATAAGGTGATTTCTTTAGGGATATTCACTGGAAAACTCTATCTACTCTTGACATTAATTGTAGCCGTTTCTGCTTTAGGGATTTATAACCAAGGGGGATTTGGTATTGCTCATATACTTGCCGTGATTACATTAGTTGCTCTTTTAGGCGGTGTAATTATGGAAACAGGAAAACTCTTTGGACCCTTCTCTAAATATTTTCAGGCACTAGGCTACACCAGTACACTCTTGTTTCATATGATCCCTGCTATTACTGATTTTCTCTTAAGATTGCCAGTTGGAGATCCTTTTGCTGATTCTTTGGAAGATCCATTATTGGTGAATTTCCAGTTAAGTTTTTTATTAATCTATCTTGTTGGAATTGTGACCCAACTTCTTTGGTTAAAAAAACAAACAAATTCTATCGGCTAATTCACAAAGGCTAAGTTTTAATACAGATAGTTATATCAAGATTTATTTAAGTAGGTCTGTACTGTATTTATCTTGTAAAAATCAAAGAATAGTTCTAAGTTTGTTATCAAATTTCTAAAATTCACTAAAAGTATTTACCTAATAAATCACAAGGGGGAATCATGAAAAAAATATCACATTCTTTAGTAGCTCTGTTTCTATCAATATTTATTATTGATGCCTATGCAATAGAAGCAGACGTTTGGAGATATAAAGTTAAATCAGGTCATCTAGACGAAGCTCTTGAACTTTTTGAAGAAGCGCTCGACATAGCAGAAGAGAAAGGAATTAATACCGCTATTGCTCAACAAACACAAGGCAAAGATGGAGAATTTATTTTCCACTGGGTTGATTTCTATGAAACTGCAGAAGCCCGAGCAAATAATCCATATGATAATGATCAACATACGAAATATATCAATAAATTTTATGCGAGTGATGCTTTGTCTACAGTTTGGACATACACAATGACTCTGATTGATAATGAACTTTGCAGTAATCCAGGAGTGGTTAGTGTTTACGTATGGAAACCAAACCCAGGAATGATGAGCGAAACTCTTGAGCTATTCAAATCAAGTAAAGCTATCTTTGAAAAGCATGGTTTTGAAATAGATATGTGGCAAGAAGGAATAGGCGGAATGGATAATCTACAATTTGTGATGTGTTCAGCATCTTTTGAGGAGCAAGTGAAGTCAATTCAATCATTAAACTCTGATGAGGATTGGCTAGCTCAGCAACCAAATGCACCCATTTGGGATTCTTATAATGAGGCTAGCAAACTGATGTATAGTTTTGAGTTAACTCCAATAAGATAAAATCATTAGCACTTATAGCAAAAAATTTCACCACAGACTGATTTATAAAAGGGCAGTAATTTATGAATAGGTTTCTATATATTTTTCTTGTGTTTCCATTCTTAATGAGCTGCTCAGGAAATAACGAACAGCAACCAACTCCTGAACAAGCCAGAGAGTTCTTAGACGAATACGAGACAACAGCAACAAAGGAAGGCCCAATTATTTCATCTGCATATTGGATTGCTTCAAATTTTATCACCCATGATTCACAAGTAGTTGCTGCTGATTATGGTAAGCGTTACACCTTAAAAGGTCTTGAAGACGCAAGAAGGGCTGCTAGCTTTGATGCTATCGACGTTGAACCACTAGATCGTAGAGCATTAAATTTAATAAAAAATGGCTTTACAATGCCGCCTCCCTTGGACGATGAATTGGCTGGTGAATTATCACTTATTATGACCGAACTTGAAGCAATGTATGGCACTGGGAAACACTGTTTTACAGAGAACGATTGCTATGATCTTGAAGGGTTTGAAAATATAATTGACAATTCCAGGGATCCTGATGAACTGTTAAGAGCATGGTCCGGTTGGCGAGAAATAGGTAAGCCCATGAAGACCAAGTACCTGAGAATGGTTGATATTGGTAATCAGGGATCCAAAGACCTAGGATTTAGTGGCTTATCAGAATTGTGGTTTAGTAAATACGATATGCCCACCGAAGATTTTGCTGTCATGGTTGACGAGGTTTATGAAGATATAAAACCTTTGTATGAAGCATTGCAGTGTCACGTTAAGGCAGAACTCAATGATATTTATGGCGATGATGTCGTGGCTTTAGATGAACCTATTCCTGCACATCTTCTTGGTAACATGTGGGGTCAATCTTGGTCGAATATTTATGATCTTGTTTACCAAGGAGAAGAGGGTAATTCAATCGATCTAACACAAATAATTTCAGACAAGAACTTATCAGAAATTGAGATGGTAGAAATCGCTGAAGATTTTTTTCTATCACTCGGATTTAAACCCTTGCCAGATACTTTTTGGGAAAGGTCACTATTTATTAAACCACAGGATAGGAACGTTGTTTGCCATGCAAGTGCTTGGGACATTGATAGTCAAAATAAAGACCTAAGAATTAAAATGTGTATTCAAAAGAACGAAGAAGATTTTATTACTATTCATCATGAGCTCGGTCATATTTTTTACTACCAAGCTTACGCTGGTCTCCCTGAAGTTTTTCAAAGCGGAGCTAACGACGGCTTCCACGAGGCTGTGGGAGATCTATTGTCTTTATCAATTACTCCAAACTATCTAGAACAGATTGATTTTATAACTGCGGAACAATCCAATGACGCAAAGACAAACGCAATAGCCTTATTAATGAAACAAGCTTTGGATGGGGTTGTTGCTGTTCCCTGGACGCTCATGTTAGATAAATGGAGAATGGCAGTTTTTAATGGAGAGTTAACTGATAATGAGCTTAATGACTACTGGTGGGAATTGAGAGAAAAATATCAAGGCATAGGAGCTCCAATAGATCGACCGTCTGATGCTTTTGACCCAGGAGCAAAGTACCATATTCCAGGCAATACACCCTACACCAGGTATTATCTAGCAAGAATATTGCAGTATCAGTTCCATGAGTCGCTGTGCGAGTCAATAAGCTTTGAAGGAGCACTTCATGAATGCACTATTTATGGCAATGAACTAGCAGGGGAGAAACTAAGGTCTATGTTAAGTTTAGGGCAGAGCAAACCTTGGCAGGATGCTCTAGAGGCAATTATCAATGAAAGAGAGTTAAGCGGTAGATCAATGTTAAATTATTATTCTCCATTGAAGGATTGGCTGGATCAGAAAAACGAAGGAAGAATTTGTGGTTGGTAAAGTAAAGCCACTTTACTCTTATTAAACTCTCACAAATAATAACAAGATGGATATAGACACTGTAGTCAGGAAGCTTGGCCAAATTGATATCGACCCATTGAGAGAAGTTGTTCTTAATCAGGAACAATCAATTTGGGATCAAAGCACTATTCGACAAGAAGAATTTGAGGTTCATAAAGCAACAAAGTCAATTCTTATGCTGTTTGCAAATATAGAAAATTGGCCTGAAATAGAAGTCAGAAGGGAAGAGGGATGGAGTTTTTTGGCTGATAGCGCTCTGCCAGTTATGAATCAAATTATCAATTCCAATTATCAGCCGGGCGGAACCGTCATAAGAGCCATGGCTGCAAAATTATTGCCTGGAAGGAATATAGCTTCTCATTGGGACAAGCACCCTTCTTTTCATTGTGGGCATCGAATTCATATACCCATTCAAACCAATCCAAGAGTTAGGTTTAATGTCGATGGATATCCTTATCAATTTAAGGTCGGTCAAGCGTATGAAATCAATAACCAAAAAACACATTCAGTTATAAATAAGGGTAACGAAGACAGAATTCATTTTATTTTTGATTATGTTCCTGTGAATGAGCTGGAAAAGTTACCAGCTATCCTTGAAAACAACTAGAATTGTTCTAAAGACTTTTTGATTCTTCGATTGCTAAAGCAATATTATCAAATTTATTTGAACCAATTATATGTACCCCTGAAATCCCAGGTATATTCTTTACGGCATTGATTTGTTCAGAGCATATTTTTATACCTTCCTTTTCTTGATTCTTTGCGGCCTTAAGCCTTTCAACTAAATCATTGGGTATAATCACATTAGGTCTATGTTTCCTTAACCATTCGGCATCATCAACAGATTCCAATAAGGCTAAACCAGCCATGATATAGCACTTCAAAAGAAGATTGGTCGGACCTATTTTTTTCATAAAAGTAGCTAAAAGTTCGATATCCAGACAGGTGTGTGTGAGAAAAAATTGAGCCCCAGCCTCGACTTTTTTTGTTAAATTTTTTGCCTGCCACCCATCTTTGGGAGTATGCGGGGTAAGCACTCCTCCGATGATAAAATTTCGTGGAGGAGTGACTGTTTTATCTAGTTTCAACTTATGAGCCATGGATATTAATTCTGTTGCATTAACATCCACCATAGCTTTGGGTCGAGGTTGATATTCGTCAGGAACTTTATCACCTCTGATAAGTGAATAACTGCTCACCCCAAACGCAAGGCACCCTAATAGGTCACCAAGTAGTGAAATTCGATTTCTGTTTCTGCAACTGAGCTGAACAATCGGGTCAACATTGATGTTTAATAAAATGGATGCTACTGCCATAGGTGACATATGCAGTTGCCCTGATTGGTTGTCAGTGACCAAGATCCCGTCAACCTGTTTTTTCAAGATATTTGCCTGTGACTCAATATCTTCAGAGTTGCTCTCAGGAGTCAGGGCAAGTTCAGAGGTGACTACAAATCTTCCATTCTGTATTGAATTTTTAAACGTGTTCAAAATACTCTCTTTATTTATTAATTATTTATGCTTGTTATCACGCTAGCTTTAATTTTAATCTTATGATTAACTCCTAATTTATTAAAAATAAGAGGATAAAACCATCTCAAACGATCTTTCAAGAGCAGAATTATACGATCAAGCAACCACTCACCTTCAGTCAGGAGATTCCAGAATGTGTCTGAATGTTTGCAACATTGCGCTTAAGCGCTTTCCTGAAGAGTTGAATTTTCTCTGCTTAAAGGCACGAACAAGTATAACCCTTAAATTATTTGATGAAGCAAAAAAGAGCCTTAACAAAGCTCTGAAAATAAACTCTGACTTTGTAATAGCAAGAGAAATATACGGTGATCTAATGCTCATTCAAAGCAAGCCAGATGAAGCCTTAAGAGAATACCGTCGTGTTCAGAGTTTACATTCCAAGCATCCAAATATAGATGAAAAGATAAAAAGAGCGGTGAACTTAAACAAGCAACTCAAAGATCTTCAAGCAAAGAGAACTAAAACAAAAACAACATCTCAGAAGACAATGTCCTTTGAAGAGGAGATTAAAAAGGCACTTGAACTTGAAAAAGAAGACAACAAAAAGGACGCGGAAGATATTTACAGGGGGATTTTAAAAAAAGACAGCAGTCACGTTGAAGCATCAAGATTACTGGCAAGAATAGCGATGGATTATCAGCACTTTAAGGACGCTGAGGTTTTTTTAAAAAATGCGTTAAATACCGCTCCCGATTATTCAAGGGCATGGAGTGATCTGGTCAGGGCTCAACAAGAACAAGATAAGCATCAAGAGGCCACAGAAAGTGCTGAACAGTTATTAACGCTCAATCCAGAAGTCCCAGAATCACACATGATATACGCTGGAGCTTTAGGGGCTTCCGGTGATCATTATGGCGCGATTGAGGCCTACGAGGAAGCCATTAAGTTGGACAACGACAGACCTGGGGCTTATTCAAGCATGGCTCATCACTTAAAAACCATTGGGAAAACTAAGGAGGCTATTGATGCCTACCGTCAAAGTATCAAAATTAGGCCAACTCACACTGAGGCTTATTGGAGTTTAGCGAATTTAAAAACATTTCAGTTTAATGACGATGAAATAGCAGTTATGAAAAGATTATTGGAAGATGAGAGTCTTCCTGACGAATCAAGGGTGCATTTGAATAACGCGCTTGGCTTTGAGTATGAATCTCAAAATAACTTTAAAACAGCTTATCATTATTTTCATGAGTGTAATCGATTACGCAGAAAATCTGAATCTTACGATCCTGTTGAAACCGTAACTCAACACGAAAAAATTATCTCAATATTTGACCATAATATTTTCAAGAATCCTTCAGCAAAAATAAGTCCAGTGACCCCTGTTTTTATAGTGGGCCTTCCAAGATCAGGGTCAACTCTTCTTGAACAGATTCTGGCCAGTCATAGCCAAGTAGAAGGAACACATGAATTAAATGATTTACCTAAAACAATTAATTCAATTCGCCGAAAACATTCTGGCGGAAAAAGAAATTTTCCTGAAGGCGTTGAAGATTTTGGAATAGAGCAGTGGCAAGCTATTGGTGATCAATATCTCCAAAGTACCGAACAGTACCGAACCGATAAACCTTTTTTTATAGATAAGACCCCCAATAATTTTATCTTTATAGGAGCTTTAAAACTCTCAATACCTAACGCCAAAATTATCAACGCCAGAAGACACCCTCTGGACAGCTGCCTAGGTTCCTATAAACAGTTATTTGCGAGCGGCCAACCCTTTACCTATGATTTGTTTGAATTGGGTGAATATTATTTAGAATATCAAGAGCTAATGAATTACTGGAATGAAATATTACCCAAATTTGTCCTGGATGTTCATTACGAGGATGTCGTTCAAAATACAGAAAATGAGATCAAAAGAATTTTGGAATTTTGTGAACTTCCATTTGAAGAAAATTGTTTACATTTTTACCAGACAGAGCGGGCAGTTAAAACTGCTAGTTCTGAACAAGTAAGGCAGCCAATTTACTCAAGTTCACTAAACCTATGGAAACAATATGAGGATTCATTAACAGATCTTATTGATACCTTAAATGACGTTCTTATAAAATTACCTGAAGACCAACAGCCAAAAAGACTTCAAGATTAATCAAGGCATTGAATTTTAAAAGAGGTCTAGCCTTGATTTAGAGCACAGTAATATGTATGTTATAAACAACAATATGTTGTAAATTTAGGGGGAATCAACATGAATCAAGAAAAAGGATTCAATTCAACTTCAGTCAGACTGGCAGTTCTAGCAACCTTATATCCTGGCGTTCAGGCTTTAGCTCAAGATGGAATGGCGCTTGAAGAAATTGTCGTAACAGCAACAAAAAGAGAATCAAGTATCCAGGACATCGCGG
>CAZVRH010000033.1:0-15745 GCA_964629335.1 uncultured Woeseia sp. | reverse complement strand
ATCATCATCGATTGAGTTATGTAAATCGACCCAGAGAGATTGGTATTAGATTCACGACCTCCTGGTAATCTAGCTAACATCGATCACAAAAAACCAGGCTTTTGCCTGGTTTTTTGTTATTAACTATTATTTTTACTCTGTTACTATATTCATGTGAAAAATATATCTGTTATTTTATTTTCCCTGCTATTCAATTTTGGTGTCCTGTCAGAAACCATCATAATTCCTCCCACAGAGAACTCACAAGAACAAATTCAAGAGGCAATGATTCTTGCTAAACCGGGTGACGTCATTCAGCTCACATCAGGAATCTATTACATTGAGGATGGACTTTCTTTGGATATTGATGATGTGATTATTTCTGGTGAAGGACATCAGAATACTGTCCTTGATTTTTCTAAACAGATGACTGGAGCTCAGGGTTTCATGGTGACCTCTGACGGGGTTACTCTAAAAGATTTTGCAATCATCGATACTAAAGGCGATGCTATTAAAGCAAAAGGCTCCAACGGTATTTCTTTTCTAAATCTAAGAACCGAGTGGACGAATGGGCCTAAACCAACCAACGGAGCTTATGGGTTATACCCAGTGGAATCAAAGCATGTTTTAATCGATGGATGTATTGCTATCGGGGCTTCCGACGCGGGTATTTATGTAGGACAATCAGAAAATATTATTGTGAAGAACAGTATAGCGGAATACAACGTCGCAGGTATCGAGATTGAGAACTCTTATTTTGCTGATGTTAACAACAATATTGCTCGGCACAATACCGGTGGAATCTTAGTGTTTGATCTCCCTGATTTACCTCAACAAGGCGGGCATCATGTGAGAGTATTTGACAATCAGGTCACAGACAATAATACCGATAATTTTGCACCTGAGGGAAATATTGTTGGAGAAGTTCCGAGGGGAACTGGAATTATCATTATGGCCAATTCTGATGTGGAGGTTTTTAATAATGATATCTCAAATCATGGAACCGTAAATATAGCCATTGTGAGCTATAGCGAGTCTTCAGGATCTCCTGTTGACATAGAGATGACGAGTCTAGATAGAGGTTACAGCACTGGTTACAGCTCTGAACAGGAAGAACAAGGATACGATAATTATTATCCTCACCCCAAATCTATCCAGATTCATGACAATCGTTTTGGGGACAGCGGTTTTAATCCAGACACCGATAAAGAACTTGCAGGGCTTCTCTATGAACTCTCAGGTGAAGATATGCCAGATATTTTTTGGGATGGTGTGCTGCCCATCTCACAAATGATTTTAGGTCAGCCTGAAGAAGAGAAAATCAGGTTGGATAATAATGGAGAAGCAACTTTTCTAGCAATTAGGCCCTTACGTTATATGCTCTCATTACCCAATCCTATTAACAGGGATCAGAAACAATACAATCGAGAGATAGAAGCTCTCAATCCTGTGGTTATCAATATTTCGCAGTAATACAATGAGAACATGCTTACTTAGATTGATATTAATTATCATTTACATCCCTTCTAATCTGCTTTCACAAGTTAATGATGTGGCGATATTAGCCGATTCACCTCCAAAGTTTTTGTCCGATTATGGTTTTTTTGAAAACACCAAAGATCAGATAACAGTGCCCGGAGTTCTTCCCTACGAATTAATAACGTCTCTATTTTCTGATTATGCTGATAAACATCGGTTTTTATACATACCTGAAGGAAGAATTGCTGATTATGAGGAGAATTCAGTTTTTAACTTCCCAATAGGTTCAGTGTTAATCAAGACCTTCTCTTATGAATCCAGTAGCAATCAGATATCGAGTAGACATTTAATAGAAACAAGACTATTAATTAGAAAGGATTCAGGATGGGATGCTTTAACGTATGTTTGGGATTCAGAGGGGGAAGAGGCAACCCTTGTCTTAGCTGGCAAAACCGTTGCAGCTAAATACCTTTCAAAGGAAGGCGAACAGCTAGATATTCGATATCGTGTACCGAATAAAAATCAATGCAAGGAATGCCACTTAGAAAACGATATTATTGTACCAATAGGACCTAAACCAAGAAATTTAGACCGAGATTATAACTATTATGAAGGAGCTATGAATCAACTAGAGAAATGGATGGCCGTTAAATTTATAAAATCTTACCCCGAAAATATAAATACCGTTGTAGATTTTATGGATAATACCAAACCAATAAATCAGAGAGCTAGAGCCTATTTAGATATTAATTGTGGTCATTGCCACTCACCGGAAGGCTCGGCTAGCAATTCAGGCTTGTATTTGAATTTTTTAGAAAACAGAGATAAACAGTTAGGTATTTTTAAAGGACCAGTGGCAACTGGTCGAGGAAGTGGTGGACTAGATTACTCAATTGTTCCAGGGCATCCAAATGAATCGATCTTACTTTATAGAATGATATCGGATGCTCCTGATATTATGATGCCTGAATCAGGAAGATCGGTGATGCATAAAGAGGGTGTAGATGTAATCTATCATTGGATAAAAGAGTTGCAATGAACAACAAAGATGAAAAAACCAAAACCCGAAAAAAGATACCGCCTTATGCGACCACAAAAAAACATAAGAGCAAGAAACGTTACCAAAGAAAAGACTCACAAAAACAGATTGAGCAGTTAATTCGAGACGATTCATGAAATTCCGTATCTGTTTTCTTTTTTTTCTTCTTATGCTTATGACCCCATTATGGATTCAGTCAGCTAATGAAGATCAAACTCAATTAATTCTTTTGGGAACGGGTACCCCCAATGCAGACCCTAATCGAGCAGGACCTGCTTTAGCTATTTCGGTGAAAAATCACTCATATATTGTTGATTTTGGTCCAGGGATCGTAAGGCAGGCTGCAGCACTCTCTTCTAGTCAAGGCGGCCCATTTGAATCCCTAAAACCCAAGAATCTTAAAGTTGCATTTCTTACCCATTTACATTCAGATCATACAACAGGTTATCCAGATCTTATTTTAACCCCTTGGGTACTTGAACGATCAACCCCTTTGAAAGTGTTTGGTCCTAAAGGGATAAAAGACATGACCACAAACATTATTGAAGCATACACAGCTGATATTGACTATCGAATTGAAGGTCTAGAGCCCGCCAATGATAGTGGGTGGCAGGTGCAGGTAACTGAGATTGATGAAGGTATGATTTATGAAGATGAATTTATTCAAGTTATTGCTTTTAAAGTTAATCACGGAACATGGGAAAATGCCTTTGGTTATAAGTTCATTACAGAGGATAAAACTATTGTCATATCAGGAGATACCGCTCCAAGTGAAAAACTTATTGAGATGAGCAGAGGAGTAGATATCTTGGTCCATGAAGTCTATTCCCAATCAGGTTTCAACAGAAGAAATAAAGTATGGCAGAAATATCATGCTTCTCATCACACTTCCACAAAAGAGCTAGCTGCAATAGTTAATAAAGCAAAACCTAAATTGCTCGTTCTGACTCATATTCTTTTCTGGGGATCAACAGACGATGAGATTTTAAAAGAAATTGAATCCGCCTATTCAGGAAATGTCTCGATCGGTGAGGATTTATCTGTTTACTAGAATAGTATTATGAAACTAGATTCAAATTTTGTTAGATCGCAATTTCCAGCATTTAAAGAACCTTCATTAGAAGGATGGTCGTTTTTTGAGAACGCCGGAGGATCATATGCATGTCAACAAGTGATTGATCGACTTATGGAGTTTTACACCAAAACAAAAGTACAGCCATATTACTCCTTTCCTGCTTCAATTACTGGTGGTGAAAAAATGGATGAATCTTATCGCCGGATTGCAGACTATTTAAATGTTGGTGAAGATGAAATTCATTTCGGACCATCTACTTCGCAAAATGTATATGTGTTGGCAAACGCTCTTAGACCTATGTGGGAAGATGGAGACCAAATCATTGTTTCCTGTCAAGACCATGAGGCAAACGCAGGTGCATGGCGCAGACTAGAGCAAAGAGGAATTGTTGTAACAGAATGGCATATAGATGAAACATCAGGCCAACTTAGCGTAGGTGAACTCGATAAGCTCATCACTCGTCGTACAAAGATGATAGCGTTCCCCCATTCGTCTAATGTAATAGCTCACGTTAACCCGGTTAAAGTGATTGCTCAAAAAGCGCATGACGCAGGCGCAATTACAGTTGTGGATGCAGTATCCTATGCTCCTCATGGGTTTTCAGATATTAAAGATCTAGGCGCAGACATTTATTTATTTTCTCTGTACAAAACTTGGGGACCTCATCTAGGTTTAATGTTTGTAAAGAAGGAACTTCAAAAACAAATGGCGAATCAATCTCATTTTTTCAATAAAGATGATGATCGATGTAATTTAACACCTGCAGGGCCAGATCATGCTCAAATTGCATCAGCTGCTGGAATCGCAGATTATTTTGATGCGGTACATGATCACCATTTCGAAAAAATTGATTTAGTAAACGTTAAACGCCAAAGGTTATTTGAGCTTTTTGAAGAACATGAAAAAGAATTACTTACCCTTCTTCTGGATTTCTTAAAATCTAGGGATGATGTAAAAATAATTGGTCCAGATGATCCTAATATTCGATGTGCAACAGTTACTTTCCTACCATTAAAACAAGATTTTAATGAGGTTGTTGACACCTTAACTAAGGAGAATTTAATGGTTGGTGTAGGTGACTTTTATGGGGTAAGGCCTTTGAATGAAATGAAGATCAATCTTGACCCAGGTGCGATTCGACTATCATTTTTACACTACAACACAACGGAAGAAATTGAACATTTAATCGCCGGGCTTAAAGTAGCCTTGGGGTAAATTCCAAAGGCATTGACAAAATGCCTAAATCAAAATTATGTTAGTCTGTGAGTAGATTTCATCAATGACAGACAATACGAATAAAACTGTACTTATCACTGGAGCATCTTCTGGAATAGGCGAGGCATTTGCGAGGGTATTTTTTGATGAAGAATTCGATCTGGTTCTTACTGCAAGAAGACTAGATCGATTGGAGAAGTTAGCTAAGGAGTTAAGGTCTAAGAAAACCGGCAATATTTATGTGTTTGCTGCCGATCTTTCTGATCCTGAGGCACCTAAAGAGATTCTTGAATATTGCTCTGTTAATAATATTCATATTGATGCTTTAGTTAATAATGCAGGTTATGGTAATTCTGGAAAATTTGAAGAAGCATCATGGCAATCCCATCAGGATTTTCTTCAACTCATGGTTACTGCTGTAACTGAACTTACCTACCTTTTTTTGCCAGGGATGATAGAAAAAAAATACGGAAGAATTATCAATCTTGCTTCACTTGCTCCTTTTATTCCTTCACCAGATATGGCTGGCCTTTATAGTCCAGTGAAGATATTTCAAATTAAATTCTCAGAAAGTATCCATCAACAGTATCTTGAGGAGAACATTTATTGTTCTGCTGTCTGTCCTGGTCTAACCAGAAGTGAGTTTCATGTTGCAGCAAATATGCCTGAGATTGCTAATGCACCAAACTGGTTGTGGATGGATTCACTGACTGTGGCCAAGCAAGGTTATGATGCAGTTATGAAGGGTAGAAGTTTAATTATTAATGGCGGTCTCAATAAGTTTTTTGCTATCTTAACAAAAGTCATACCTGAAAAACTTACCAGGTTAATTGCTCAAGGTTTAACAAAAAGGATGTATTAAAATGAAGTTAAGATTATTAATTATTATGGTTTCTGTGTTAGCTGTTCATACAATAGCGGCACAAATAGACGAATCAATTGGTGAGTCAAGTGATGTATCATCAGCTTCTCCAATTCAATCAGAAAACTTTACTTTGGCAGATCCTCAAAATTATAGAGATGATACATTGGGCGATCAAAAAATTAACGATAATGATAAGCCTCTAGTTTTTGTTATCTCCGGGAAGGCCAAAGTTGTTGATGGAGATACTATTACCATCAAAAAAACTAAAATACGTTTCAGCGGGATAGACGCACCTGAGAGCTATTATTATGGTCAAACACAGTATTGCCAGAGACCCAATGGGAAAATATGGGCCTGCGGCAAGAAAGCCTCTTCAAAACTTAAAGAACTCATCGATGGTCAACAAGTTCAATGTACTGACGAAGGAGAAGATAAGTACGGTCGGACATTAAGTATTTGTTTTGCTAATGGTGTGGACCTTCAGTCTGAAATGGTTCGCTCCGGAATGGCTGTTGCCTACCTGAGATATTCTCGACGATACGAGAATGAAATGGTTGAAGCTATGACCAAAAGAGTAGGGATGTGGAGCGGAAACTTTCTTGATCCTGAGGATTGGAGGCGACAAAATACTGTAAGAGATTAACCGCTCATTACTCTTGGCCAACGATCATGAATACTGTGTTCTAGCTCAGGTTCAATTGTAACGACATAGAGTCTTTTTTCTTGTTTCTCAATCGCAATTAAGCCTTGTATCCATTGACCTTTAACCAAATCAAACCAATGGCTTTTTCCCTCATAATCCTTTTCCATAAAGCTTAAGATAGGTATCTTTACTGGCTTAGGAAACCACTTATCCCACACTCCAGCATGAATAGAATCAAGTCTTGCCCAACCGCCCAGTGGCAATCTTCCCGGTTGACCTGTCCTTCTTCCCCAAAGAATAAGTTGAGTTTCACTATTTTTACTTAAAACGGGTAGTTTTGCCTTTGGGTTTGGGAAATACATCCTCATGTGTTCCCCCTTATGGTTAAATGACGCTCCTCCACACATTTCTAAACGGTTCTTCTGTGACCTGTTGGTTTCCAGGCAGGAGCAATTACATCAGGCATGCTGGAGCGTTTGATTAAATTACTTGGTGCTATAGTTAGATCTCCATAGCGTTCATTAATTGAATCCATAACCCTGTTTTTTTCTCTTATATGGATGTTTTGGTTTCTATCCTCTAGAAAATCTATTTGTTGCTCTGAAATTCTGGGCTTGATGGCTGTTACCTGAATTTGACTAATGCCTTCACCCGTCCATCTTTCAAGAATCATTTTTTGACCTAATTTCATGATATTTCTTCCATCATCAGTGGGATAAGGGTGTTTCATTTTTTCTCCTATCCATCCTTTCTTGCATTTGATGCCAATATAGAAGCAGTTAGATTGTAATTGATGTTTTCTCAGCCGAGAACTAACTTTTTCACTCATGTGTTGCAAATACATCAGGATGATTTTTATATTCTTGGTATTAGGAGGCATAACTTTTCCGTGACCAATTGATTTTGGTTCAGCAACATCTGTTTTAATTTTTTCAGGATCTTTGCCTTGAGCCATTAACCATATGCGACGTCCAGGGTGACCAAAATGTTTCCCAAGTACGCTGATGGGTATATTTTTCATATCACCACATTTGTAAACACCGTGAGCGTTTAAAAATCGTTGAATACCGTTGGCGATACCGCATAAATCTGTAACTGGTGCATCTCTTAAAGCATCTACCGATTTTTTAGGATGAATGATGGTAATACCGTGAGGCTTATTTTGTTTTGCGGCATACTTAGCGGTTGTTTTATCACCGCTGATCCCGATGGAGCAAGATAATCCTGATATTTTAATAATTAACTCTTGGATTTTATTGGCTATAACTTCAGGGGACTCAATAATTCTTTGACAGTGTGTTAGCTCTAAGAAAGCTTCATCCACTGAATACACTTCAATGTCAGGCGTAATAGCTGTTAAAGCTTGCATGATTTTTGTTGATATTTCAGCGTATCGTTTAGGTCTAGAAGGTCTTTGGATAATATCTGGGCATAATTTCTTAGCTTGTTTTAAGCGCATTCCTGTTTTGATTCCCCAGTATCTCGCCTCATATGAACAGGTAATAATGCAGGTGCCCTGTAACCCATTTGTTACAGCAACAGGGCGCCCAAATAATTCAGGCTGATCAAGCTGCTCAATGGATGCAAAGAATGAATTCATATCAACCAAAGCAATCATTTGTTGCCAAGGTTGATTATTGATAACTTCTGAGTTGACCAACAACCACTCCTTGTATCTGAATGCGTTTTGCTTCGTATATAATTCCTTCCATCAATTTGTTTTCCGGAATCAGTAAAATCATCCCACCAGGAAGCTTTTTCAATCTTTTTAATGTCGCTTCAAGACCGTCAATTAGGGCAACAATAATATCTCCAGTTTCAGCGGTATTTTGATGTTTAATGATAACCGTATCTCCATCTAGAATTCCTGCTTCGATCATTGAGTCGCCACTTACTTGAAGAGCAAATCGATCCGGATTCATAATAAAATCAGCTAAGTTTATTTCCTCTCTACCTTCAATTGCCTCAATGGGTTGTCCTGCTGCAATACGACCCAATAGGGGGATAATTGGGGCAACTGATTGATTCTCATAAGCTTCAAGGTTTAGGCAAATACCACGTTTTCGATGCGATGAAATGCTAATCATGTTCAAAGATTCGAGAGTCTTTATATAGCGATGAACTACTCCTTTAGATTTGATACCAATACCTTGAGCAATCTCATTGAGGGTAGGGGAATAGCCTCTTTCAATACAATATTTCTGAATAAATTTTAGTGTTTTTTTCTCGCTTGGTGTCAGCATATTTACCCTCTCTTTAATAGTTATTTAAACCAATTAGATAATAGAGAACAAAAAGAGAACATTCAACAAAATATTTTAAATTTTTATTAAATATTTCTACACGGGATGTATCGATAGTTGCCTACCTAAATAATATAGAGTTTAATAAGCTTTCAATTAATCAAATATGGCTTTAGCTTGCTGGAATGTTACCGTTGGAATTAATAATTAGAGCATTGGGTATTGTTTTTAGTTTAGGTATTCTTGCCTTTGCTATTGTGCTTGGAGGAGTGATTTTTATTTCTTTTGCCGGTGTAATTGTTTTGGTTATGATTGGATTATATATACGAAGTTTTTTTTATCGCAGAAAACAACATTCAGATAAAAGTTCTGATGAGACAGTAATTGATGCAGAATATACTATTTTAGACAATAGGGATTCCGATGATTGATCGTATAGATGAATATAAAAATAAAAGAAAGAAACGACAGTTAAGAAAAGCTGTATTTGCCATTATTTTTATTGGTTTTTCTGTGTTGCTGGCATGGTTCTTAGAGTCACAGGCCACCACCACTGTTTTATTAACAACTCATACGGAGATTACATCTGATTTAAAGATGAATCCAGGTTTAACAGATGACGGTCTTAAGCGTGCAAATTCACTTCAGAAAATGCTCTCCTCTGTGGATGTTGTTTCGGGGATTGATGTGATTTTTGCTACACAGCTTAGAGCTACACAGGAAACTGCGGAACCTGTATCAAGAAATCTTAATATTCCAATCACCATTGTTGACACTGACGATGCAGAGCAACTTATCTCCAATGTTATAAAAAGCCACAAAGGTAAAATTATACTTATCGTCACCCATCCAGAGATTTTGCCTACATTGGTTGTTGAACTTCAGGGGAGTAAAAACATAAATCCTTCATCGCTACAAGGATTAGATCAACTGTTTGTTGTGACTGTTCCTTGGTTTGGAAAAGTTAAAACTCTTCAATTGCAATATGGTTCCTAGAAATAATTACCCAGGTACTAAAGCTTTCTATTAAAATTAATAACATGAAAAGAAAAAATAGCTATAACCTTAAAGATTTGATGGATTGCGCCAAGGAATTACTTTTTGGCCCAGGGAACGCAAGACTTCCTTTGCCACCTATGTTGATGATTGACCGTATTACCCATATAAGCGATGAAGGCGGAGACTATGGGAAAGGTGAGATTATTGCAGAGATGGACATAAAAAAAGATGCTTGGTTCTTTAATTGCCACTTTTTTGCTGACCCTGTTATGCCAGGATCATTAGGGGTTGATGCCATGTGGCAGCTTATTGGTTTCTTCTTAGCTTGGGTTGGCGGTGAAGGTCGAGGTCGAGCTTTAGGCGGCAGTAAAATTAAATTTACCGGTCAAGTTACTCCTTCAACAAAATTAATCACTTACCATTTACACATTAAGCGAGTTATCAAATCTAAGTTAATCATGGGTATCGCTGATGCAACACTCAAAGCTGATAACAAAATAATCTATACAGGAAAAGATTTAAGAGTGGGTCTTTTCACTGACCTTGCTGAGGTTGAGAGGTGAGAAGAGTTGTTGTAACAGGTATCGGAGTCGTTAGCTCGATTGGGATTAATAAAGGCGAAGTTTTAGACTCTCTAAGGCAAGGAAAGTCAGGGATAGATCGTCGTGAAGATTTTGCAGAAATGGGCCTTAAGAGCCAAATTGCTGGATCCATCAATATTAATCTTAATGAGCACATTGACAGAAAATTAAAACGATTTATGAGCGAAGGAATAGCCTTTAATTATCTTGCTATGAAAGAGGCAATCGAAGATTCAGGGTTATCTGAAGAAGAACTTAGCAGTGATAGAGTCGGTCTTATCATGGGCAATGGAGGAGGTTCTCCAGAGACGATTGTTTTTGGCGCCGATTCATTAAGAGAAAAAGGAAAGGTTAGCCCTTTTTTAGTGACTCGATCTATGGCTAGTGGTAACTCTGGAGTATTAGGCACAGCGTTTAAAATTAAAGGCATTAATTATTCAATCAGCTCCGCTTGTGCAACCAGTGCACATTGTATAGGGAATGCAGCTGAACTAATTCAATTCGATAAACAAGACATGGTGTTTGCTGGAGCAGGAGATGAGGTTCACTGGGTTTTAGCTTCATTTTTTGACGGAATGAAAGCTTTATCGGCAGGATACAATGAAACCCCAGAAATTGCTTCAAGACCGTTTGATTCAAATAGAGATGGTTTTGTCATATCTGGAGGAGGAGGAGTCGTGCTTATGGAGGAATATGAGCACGCCGTTACTAGAGGGGCAAGAATTTATGGTGAATTAGTTGGTTATGGCGCAACCTCAGATGGATTTGATATGGTTCAACCCTCAGGCGAAGGAGCCATAAGATGCATGCAACAAGCAATGAGAAATACAGATTCTATTGATTATTTAAACGCCCACGGAACCAGTACACCGGTAGGAGATATGAAGGAGATTGAAGCCGTTCGTGAAGTCTTCGGAGATGATGTTCCTAGAATTACTTCAACAAAATCATTGACTGGTCATTCACTAGGTGTAGCTGGAGTTCATGAAGCAATTTATACTCTTCTTATGCTTGATTCAGATTTTATTTCAGCATCTGCAAATATTGATGTTATTGATGAACAGGCTACTGGAATTCCTATAGTTCAAGAATTGGAAGAAAGTGCTGGTCTGAATACTGTGATGTCTAATAGTTTCGGTTTTGGTGGAACAAATGCATCGCTTATTTTTACGAAGTCTTGAGAATAATTTTTAGTCCTTATTTCTCCATATATGAAGTGCAAGGTAGGATTGATAGGGGTCTATCAGCTTGAGTAGTTGATCAGGAGTTATATCAGATTCTGCACAAATCTCGTTTATTCCTCTGTTTAGGATTAGATCTTTCTCAGACCAGATATTAGTTCTGCCTAAATAAAAAATGGCAATCATTTCAGCAGACCAATCACCAAATCCCCATAAGCTCGTTATGCATTGCCGGCATTCTTCATTATCCATAGCAGATAATTTATCTAAAGTTATTTTCTGATCTATGACTGCCTTTTTTGCTCCAATAATTGCTTTGATTTTATTTTTTGATAAACCGTCTTTTCTAATTGAGTTGATGTACTCTGAATCAAAGTAATCGATTAGTCTGAGTTTTCGTTTTCGGGAGCTGGACTTAACTTTGGACCAGATCTTCTTAGCAGCTTTGTACGATAATTGTTGTTCAGCAACAGTCTGAGCAAGACAATCAAATAGCTCTAAATTCTCAGGAATATCAATTCTAATTACACCGTTAGATTTGATAATTGCTTCTAATGGTCTGCAATGTCCTTTGCTTATTTTGAGAAGTTGTTTGTGAATTACTTTGCTCATAGTCTTATATGATTTAAGTCTATTGTTAATGATTTAAATCTCAAGTGTTATGGTCACTGAAGCTGAGGTAAACTTGTTTAAGGATTTTAAAAATTATGCCCCGGTAGCTCAGCAGGATAGAGCATCGGATTCCTAATCCGGGGGTCAGAGGTTCGAATCCTCTTCGGGGCACCAATCAAAAAGGATCAGTTTGTTTGAACTTTTAAACATTAGAGATTTGAAGTCACTAGCAAAGGTGATTGACGGAGAACTCAAGGGCAAAAATATACAGTTTGACAATCTAATTTTAGATTCAAGACACCCAGGTAAGGCATGCGTGTACATCGCCTTGCGTGGGGAGAGATTTGATGGAAATATCTACTGTTCTGAGGCATTAAGTAACGGCTGCTGTGCTGTTATCACGGATGATCCAAATATTATTGGGAGATCTATTTTAGTAAAAGATACCTATATGGCATTACTGAGTTTAGCAAAAAATCAGTTGAATCATGTAAACCCGAAAACCTTAGCAATTACAGGCAGTAACGGGAAAACAACGGTTAAAGAAATGTTCGGCCGCATCTTACCAAGAGAGACCACTGTAATTACGAAGGACAATGAAAATAATGAATTTGGGATTCTTTATACAGTACTAAAGATAAAGGAGAGCACAACACATTTGGTACTTGAATGCGGAGCAAGAAAGAACGGTGATTTTAATCTAATTGCCAAGTACCTACATTTTGATGCCCTAGTTTTAACCAATTTAAATAATAGCCATATCGGTATTTTTGGAAATGAAGAAAATATTCAAAAAACTAAGCTTAAGTTAATTGATGGACTTAAGTCTGGAGGCATCTTGGTTGAGGCAGCTTTCAAGGATTTATCCAAATCTAGTGCTAAACAAGAAATCGAAGAACAGAGAATCAATACTTATTTGGTGTCAGAGAATAGCGAAGTTATTTTAAAAGATTCATGGTTGTATAATTATCATCCCAGTGATTCTGAGTTGGGTGTTTACATTATAGAATCAAACTCAGATAAACATATAAAAGAGAAAGCTCAATTTAACTTTAGTCTTAATTTAGGGGTAAAGCATAATTCACAAAATGCTTTATTGGTATTAGCAGTATCTAGAGAGTGGGGGATTTCAGAACAATCTATTTTAAATGCACTGGATGATTTTGCATCACCACAAAAGAATCGTTTTTATCAAATGACACTAGGAAAATATTTGGTGATAGATGACACCTATAACGCAAACCCAGTTTCAGTCAGATCTGCTTTGTCTGAATTATTTGGGAACCCAAATTATCCAGATAATAAGGTAGTTATTTTAGGCGATATGTATGAATTAGGTGATGCATCTGAGGAGGAGCACGATAAAGTTTTGGATCAATTAATAAAGTTTGACCAATTAAAACTCATCATTTTGGTAGGTGAAAGATTAAAAAAGGCTTATATGAAACTTAAAAACACGCATCAAGCTAATAATATTGTCCATATTCAAAGAAAATCTGAATTTCCATATAATCAGTTTGAGGAGTCAGTTAAAGAGGACTCAGTTATTCTAATTAAAGGCTCTAGAGGTATGAAGATGGAGAGGTTTTTGGAGGTAATAGCAGGTAATATTAAATAATCCTTTCAATTTCAATAGTTTATATCTATTTTAGATGCTGTTCATCTAAATGTTGAGATAATCTTATACTTTTGAGTAGAAATTCTTGTAAATCCTATTATATAAAGGCCTCTCAAGCCAGAGAAGGGCAGTATTTGCAGGCAGAAATAAGCATTTTTTCTAAAATTGCTGCCTAGACATCTATACATTTTCATAATTTTTTAAGCTGTTGTTAATAGAAAATGAATTTTTACCATGAAATATCCATCTATCTCGCAAAAAATAAGAGTAGTTGGCGATATTACTCGTCCTTATAAAAAAACGCTGAAGGAAAACGTTTTACTAAAAAAAATACAAAAAAATATGAAAATAATACCTCTAATATAACTAATAGTTATATTTAATATAATAATATAAGACAATAACTTATAAGATATAATAAATGTATAACTTTAAATTAATACCTTTTTTATCAGCCTTCTATTTATCCTAATTGTTTTATTCCCTATTCATTTAAATAAATATAGGTTTATACTCAAAAAGTAAAATTTAATTCAATTTTAAGAATATAAAGAATATTTATGTCAAAAGAATACGAAAATAAAGGATATTCATCCGAAATCATTGATTTTGGTAAAAAACCGGCTATTTTAATCGTTGATTTGCAACTGGCCTTTACTGATCCCAAGTATCCCAATGGTGATATGCCTATGGTCCATAATGCAACAAATAAAACTGCCGAACTTCTTGATTTAGCCCGCTCAAAGAATCTTGCAGTTGCCTCTTGTTACACTGCTTATGATAGTTTGAAAGATATGCCATTTTGGAAGGTTAAAGCAGTTAGAGAAGATTTTTACCATGGTCATCCTTGTACAGAAATGGATCCAAGAATCTATGATGCAGAATACGACTTTAATTTTTGTAAGAATGCACCTTCAATGTTTTTTTTAACTCCTTTAACAACCTTCCTCCATAAAGAAGGAGTTGATACAGTTATTATAACCGGTTGTGTTACCAGTGGTTGTGTTAGGGCAACTGTTATTGATGCATTCTCACATGGTTTTAGGGTCTTTGTTCCAGAGGACTGTGTCGGTGATGTAGAAGATCGTCCACATAAAGATAATCTTAGAGACATATCTAGACGATATGGTGAAGTCATCGATAGTGAAGTTTGTATGGACTATATTAGGTCTCTTGATTAGCTAGAAAGCTTTCTAAAACTTCTTCTAACCAATTGTTAAAGTACGATGGTTTTTCCATCATGACGTAGTGTCCCACTCCATCTATAAAATCAACCTCGTAGCCTGGGTATTCTTTTTTGCCACCATCTAGATCTGTTTCCATCCAGAATTTTGAGTTCAGCGTTATTATAGGGATATCAATTTTCTTTAATTGAGAAGGGTAGTCCATAGATATTATAGATGATAAAGATCCTCTAGAAGCTTTAGCATCAGTGCTTTCAGCCTTGTTGCTTACCCATTTTTTTAGTGTCTGATTGGCGTCTTCTCTGAATTGTTTTTCAACGGCATCTTCTGTCGAAGAATCCTGCCTTATTCTAAACATTGTGTTTATAACAAGTCTCAAAAAAGGACTAGCTGGACCTCTGGCAATATTGTGAAAAGTATCTACTCCAATGATAGCTTTGACTCTGTTATTAAGTTTTACTGCAGCCTCAAGAGCGACTGGGCCACCCATAGAGTGGCCAATCAAGAATGCCTGTTTAACATTTGCATGATTCATAACAGCGACAACATCATCACCAAATTTACCCATTGAATAGTCATCTCGGTTTCTTCCAGATTCTCCATGACCTGCAATATCTATAGATATAACTCTATAATTATCAGAAAAAAAACCTAATTGTGCCCACCAGTATTTGCTGTTACACCCATACCCGTGAATAAAAAGCAGTGTATTTTTTCCACTTCCTTTTTCGTAATAGGCTATCTTAACCCCATCTTGGCTTTGAGTTGTTTTTTGATCAAATCCTATCTCAGAAAGTGGAGCACCTAAATTTAATAAAAGATCGTCGAATAGCTCATCACTATGAATTGGGGCGGAGAGAATTAGGTAAAGGGCGATGATTATTTTTTTCATTTTTTAAAATACTTTTCTTATTGCTTCAACATTATCCTCATTATCATATAATTACTTCATATTCTTACCAACTAAAAAAAAATCGAATGGCAGGACACAGTAAATGGGCAAACATCCAGCACCGCAAAGGTCGACAGGAT
>CAZVRH010000032.1:11278-15825 GCA_964629335.1 uncultured Woeseia sp. | reverse complement strand
AGGGTTCCAACCACAGCACCCGTGGCATTCTCATCAATGGCTGCTGCACTTAAGGAAATGGCCGTAGGGGCTTCATTAATGTCATTGATGGTGATACTAAAGCTTTCAGCAAAGGTTGATCCGGAGCCATCGGTGGTGGTCACGGTCACGGCATAGGTGCTTTTGGTCTCGTAGTTGGCACTGACGCTGTCTTTGAGTTTGAGTTGACCGTTAACAATCTCAAAGGAGTCGGCATCTGTACCGGATAATTCATAGGTATGAGTGTCCCCGACATCGACATCAGTGGTCGATAAGTCACCAACTACCACACCGGAGCTGTTCTCATCAATAGCGGTGGCCGAAAGAGTCACTGCGGTGGGATCATCATTGGTGTTGACCACGGTTAAGGCAAAGGTATCAGTAACCGAAAGGGTTCCGTCGCTGGCGGTCACGGTGACGTTAATGACTCCGACATCATCATTGAGTGGGGTGCCCGAGAAGACACCTGTGCTCCCATCTAGACTGAGCCACGTGGGTAGGGCAGAGCCGTCACTTAAGGTAGCGGTATAGGTTATGGTATCACCGTCTTCGTCATTAAAGGTGCCACTAGGGATGGTAAAACTAAAGGCCGCGTCTTCAGCGTTGCTTTGATCGGTCAGAGCGGTGACTAATGTGGGGGCATCGTTAATGTCATTGATTGTAACGGTGAAATCTTCTGAAGTAGTCAAACCTCCTGAGTCAGTAGTGGTGATAGTGACCGCATAGGTGCTCTTGGTTTCATAGTTGGCACTGACGCTGTCTTTCAATTTTAACTGACCGTTAACCAGTTCAAAGGAGTCGGCATCAGCTCCGGATAAGCTGTAGGTGTGGGTATCACCGGCATCGACATCAGTGGTCGATAAGTCCCCGACAATCGCACCTGAGTTGTTCTCATTAATAGCGGTGGCAGACAAGCTGACCGCGGTTGGTGTTTCATTCACATCAGTGACATTTATGGTGTAAGTCAATGATGCTTCATGGCTAGCGTCATCGGTTGCTGTAATTGTGACACTATAGGAAGACTTGGTTTCAAAATCAGCACTAATCCCATCTTTAAGTTTTAGTTGACCATTTACTACCTCGAATGAGTCTGAATCATCACCGGAAAGAGCATAGGTTACATTCGTTGTGAAATCTGGATCTGTGATTGATAAATCACCGACCACCACCCCTGCTGAATTCTCAGCAAATGCCGTTGAACTTATTTGGATTGAGCCGACCAAAAGAGTGAATTCTTGTGTAAATGTTTCTCCTGCAGCATCAGTCGTTGTTATTGATAAGGTAATTGTTGCTTCAGTTGCGTAGCTTACTGTATTACCAGCTTTTAATTTTAGTTGTCCGTCAACAACTTCAAAGCGATCATCACTGATTGAATAAGTGTGAGTATCACCTACGTCATCATCTGTTGTTGAAACTGCTCCAACAATTGCGCCATCTATTTGTTCTGGTACTCCTAATGAGGATAAAACAATTTCTGTCGGTGCATCATTAGTGTTATTAACTGTAAGAGTAAAGGTGTCAGTGACTGAAACTGAAGATCCATCTGTAGCTGTAACAATAATTTCTAGACTACCGACATTTTCATTTAATGGGGTTCCTGAAAACGTCAGATTAGTAGCATCAAAACTTAACCAAGATGGGAGATCTGATCCATCACTTAAGGTGGCTGAGTATGTCAGACTGTCACCGGCATCCACATCATTAAAGGTATCACTAGGCATTGAAAAACTTAAGGCGCTGTCTTCATCAACACTTTGGTCAGAAATGGCATTGACTAATGTCGGTGCATCATTCACATCATTGATCGTTATAGTGAAAGCTGTTGAGTGGGTTAAACCACTTGTATCAGTTGCAGTTACAGTAAGTTCATAACTATTTATAGACTCAAAATCTAGACTGACCCCGTCTTTTAATTTTAATTCACCGTTAACAACTTCAAATGAGTCAGATCCATCACCAGTAACAGAATAACTAAATGATCCTTGGGATGAAGTATCGTCTATATAGGTATCAATATTACCTATAGCTGACCCAGCTTCGTTCTCATCAATATTTGAATTTGATAACGACATGCTAGTTGATCTGTCTGTAATGGTGACTTGGATTGTTTGGCTTACTGTATTGCCATTTCCATCATCAACTGTGACTTCAACTTCATAGATATTATCGCCGTCTGCATCAGCAGGATTTTCAAAATCTTGTTTGGCTTTAAAGGACAGGTCTCCAGTTGCAGCGTCAATCTCAAATAGATCTTTATCTGCGCCACCACTAATGGAGTAACTTAGAGTGTCCCCATCAACATCATTTCCATCAACAGTCATAATTGTAGTTGTGTTTTCTTCAATGGATGTTGCAGTTGCAGAATCAATGGTTGGTGGGTCTTGAACAGCAGTAACTGTTATGGTTACAGTAGAAGAATCACTAGCTCCATCTTGATCACTAACGGTGTAGGTAAATTGACCGATGGTTTCTAAATCTGAGTTAGCATCTGTATTGGGTGTAAACACCAAACCAGTGAGTTGTTCAATAGTTAAAGTTGTGCCTGCGCTGACCACTTCCCCACTAGCTGTGGTAATAACACCTCCATCAGGAACAGAGTCAACCTTAATAGTAAGAATATCATCAGTATCTTCATCAGTTGGTGCAGATATATTGAGAGGGTTGTCAGTGCTGTCTTCTTCCATTGTGACTGTAGAGTCTGGAGCTGCGACAGGTATTAGATTCGATGATCCACTACATGCTGAAATCGTAATAGAGGCGAGTGATGGGAAAAGTATAGATTTAGCACCAGAGTTTAGATTATATCGTTTATTAATTAGACGTTGTTTTAGTAAATCGTAGTTTATTTGATCTAGTTGATGTGTTTTTAGACTCAAAGTATATTCCTCTTTTTTTTAGATTATTTTTTGTAGGTTTTTTGTACTTTCACTTTAATGTATCTCTATTAAATATAATGCTTAACAACATAAAGTTACAGTTTTTTTATTCTTTCTAGATACTTCCTAAACTTATTTCTGCAAAAAAAGGAAATCAGTTAATTCATTTGGTTAGAAAGTATATAAAAAATTTCTAATGGCATTCCTTTGTTAGTACAATATCTGTATTGATGTTAATGAGGGCTTGCTATGAAAGATTTGGACATGAAAAAAACATGTGACATATTGAATACCATTATGGAGTATGAATTATCAGGCGTTGTTCGTTACACTCATTCTTCAATAATGGTTAGCGGCCCATACCGGATTCCCATTGTTCAATTTCTTCAAGCTCAAGCTAATGAATCATTACTGCATGCTCAAGAGGCAGGCGAATTATTAACAGGACTTAATGGCCATCCCTCTCAACAAATTGCCCCAATAGAGGAAACCCATCAACACTCTGTTAAAGATATTCTCCAAGAAAGTCTTGACCATGAATTACATGCTTTAGATCTTTATAATTATCTTTTAGAAGCCGTTGACGGTAAATCAATTTTTTTGGAAGAATACGCTAGAAATAAGATAGCTCAAGAGGAGCAACATTCTTTGGAGCTAAGAAAGATGCTGCGTGATTATTCCTCTTAATTAGCAGAGGATTGATAGAAAGTTCTAACGGTTGATTCCGCAATTTTTTGTAGAAATAACTTATCAACAGGATTGATAAGCCCGTTGTAATCATACTTTATACCAACCGGTGATTCATTAAACACACTAGCAAAAACAGTGCATGCCGCTAAATAAGTGCCTAATAGAGCTGGATGTGTGCCATCAAGATTGTGAAGTTTTATAGCTGGTCTTTGATAATAAGCGTTTTCAAATGATAAACCCACTGGAATAACAAGGGTTTGATTTTTGTTTCCGGCAGTCACATACATCTCCTCAATCACTCTAATAAGATTTGGGTCAAAGTTTTTGTGAGGCTCAACGTATGCATGAATCATATATAAAGCTGCTTCAGAGCCATTAGCTTTTATTTTTTTAATGTGTTCATTCGCTTTTTTGGCAAAAGCTTTTCTGTCTTTTTTTGATAGTCCTTCACCGCTCCCACCTTGAAGAATCACTAATTCAAATTTATTAATTGAGCTAATTGCTTTAGGGCTTAACAGATGATCTAGATTGTGGTGTTTTAGTCTAGACCCTCCAATTGTTGATGACTTGACATTTTTACTTCCCTCATAGCCTGGATATTTTTCATCAGCCATTTGTTTAAAATGATTATGCAAACTATCGTTGTAGTAAAGATAACTATTACCAATAAATAAGACACTTTCAGGTGGAGAATTTTTTAGTTGCTTGATATCGGGTGTTATTTGTCCAGCAAACAAGGCCACATTAGAAAAACAAATGGTTATTGATACAAGGGTGATACGAAAGATACGAATCATCTTTTTTGAGAGTAAGATTTTAGTTTCACAAAATACATACCAAAGGGATCATAATTATAAGGCATTTTTATTATTAAATCTTGAGGACTTCATGAACCTAGAGGTAGTCAGTTTTTATTATTTGATTGTTGAATACATCTTCCATTATATTTAATTGATCTAAAAA
>CAZVRH010000032.1:0-11178 GCA_964629335.1 uncultured Woeseia sp. | reverse complement strand
TTTTTATTATTTGATTGTTGAATACATCTTCCATTATATTTAATTGATCTAAAAATTAATAAACCCAAAAACATTAACAAAATTAAGCTTTCTGAAAACACCATGAGTACAAAAATTATAAACTTCCAAACGCAGAAAAAGAATCTAATTCATTTCCGATCCTAATGTTTTCAGCTAACATTTTTTTGTGCTTTGTTGCTCTCATTTATGGGAGTTTTATTGGGAGTTTTATTATCCGTTTTCCAAAAATGGTTGATAAAGATTCTGAAGTGTCAATTTATTCACCAAGATCAAGATGTGAGGAATGTAAAAAGAGCCTGAAGTTCCTCATGTTAATCCCATTGATCAGTTTTCTTTATCAAAGAGGAAAATGTTCATTTTGTAAGAAGCCAATTAATAATTTCTATCTAAACAATGAGTTTTTACACCTTTTTTTAATGGCAATGATTCTTTGGCTTAATCCATCTGATGGTAGTCTTTATTCTGTTATTCAAAACATGTCCTTTTTCTTAGTGCTCTCCAGCCTATATGCACAATTCATTCTTGATCTAAAGCACCTGTCGCTGTCGGTGTTTCTAAGCATGATGATATTAATATTAGGATTGATCTTGAATTTATGCTTTGATTTTTTTGTTGATACAGTGTCAGCATTCATCGGCATAGCTATTGGATACGGAACTTTATACCTTATAGATAAGATCTATTACTTAATCAGAAAACACAATGCCATTGGTGGCGGGGATTTTATCTTATTGGCTTCCATTGGTGCTTTATTTGGCTATCAAATGTTGAGTGTTATTATTTTGTTAGGATCATTATTCGGACTCTTGATCTATCTAATATACAAATCTGACTATCTAGGAAAAGTTCCCTTAGGGAGTGGGATCGCTCTTTCTGCATTCTTGGTAATGATTATCGGAATTATTTTCTGAAGAACTAGCATAATATTTTAATATTTTTTTTTAAATAGTCTTTGTGTTATAGAAAAGGTGGCTTCCCTAGGATTAAGATAATAACTTTATTGCTCATTGATTATGTATAAGGATGACGATTGATCTCGGATAATTGACAGTCATAAAAAAACAAATCTTAAAACTTCTTAAGTGCAATATTTATGTAATAATGGAGCTAGATAATTAACTTTATTGAGTCGCCGATGTGACTCATTTTTTTTCATGAAAATCAGAAGGATAAAACAAATTGTAATCTTCACTCTCTTTGGGTTGGTTTGTTCCAATTTATACTTTACCTATGGCATTTGGGAAAATAGACCCATTTTAAAGAATATTCAGTTTCCAGAGAATCAAACAATCAACTTGAATCCAGCACCTAGCACGAATACCACAATAACCGAATCAGCGGATGATGACTTTGAATATGAAGTCATTGGATACCGGGCTTCCACTGGCGAAAGGTCTTCAGTAGTATTGAAAAAAAATAATCAGGAATTCGTTGTCCAAGAAGGTGAACTTTTAGATAATCGATACACTCTAACCAATGTGGAAAAGGACAAGGTGACTTTTACTTTCTCAGGTCAAATTTATGAGCTTGAAAATCGAGTGGGACAAAGATGATTGTTTTTCGAAAAGCAATATTTTTCCCACTAATTCTGGCTTTTTTCATGACAGAATCTGCCATTACACAAGAAACTTATTTGCTCAATTACGATAATGTTGATATCAGGAAAGTCACTCAAGATATTGCACGATTTTCGAAAAAAACTATTATTCTTGATCCCAGAGTAAAAGGCAAAGTCACTATTTTCTCAGATACACTTTTGGATGAAAATCAAGTCTGGCAAGTTTTTCTAAGAACCACTCAAGTCAATGGTTTTAGCACCATCAACGAGGGCAATATGGTACGTATTGTTCCCGAGAATGAAGCGACTCGTGACGACAACACATCAAGTCAGAGTGGAGATTTTATGACTAAGATTTTCCTATTGGAGAATCGTACGGTGGGGGAGGTCCTTACCATGCTCAAGCCAATAACTGGAAGGCAAGCTCACCTATCAAGTATTCCCTCCGTTAACTCCATCATTCTGGTTGACCGAAAAAGTAATGTCGATCGTATAGCTTTGCTGCTAAAAGAGCTTGATAAGAATGATTCTGCAAAAATTAGCATCATAAAATTAGAAAACCTATCGTCTGTTGAAGCGGTGAGGATCCTCGATAAGTTAAAAATGCAGAGTAATCCCACGATCAATAACTTTATTGCCATCCCATTCACTCAATCGAATTCAGTAATTCTATCCGCCAGCAAATTGGTAACAAAGAATATTGAGAAAACACTTCAAACACTTGATGAAGATGTGCAAAATGATGGAACGGTTGCAGTGATATATTTGAAATATGCCAAAGCTGAGGACGTTGCATCAATTATCGATACTGTTTCAAATCGATTTGAAACTGAAACGGATTCGCAAAAACCAGTAGTGACTTACCATGAAAAAACCAACTCCTTGATTATTTCGTCCGATGATTCGAATCTTGATTTGATCAGAAATCTTGTTGCAAAAATTGACATCAGACGGGCTCAAGTTTTAGTGGAGGCAATCATTGTTGAGCTCTCCGAGACAGCAGCCAAAAATCTTGGTATTGAAACGATATTTAAAGATTCTGACCTTCCAATTGGCCTCACACGGTTTCCAGGCAGCAACGCTCCAGATTTACTGGCCATTGCAGGTAATGCAATTGAAGGGGGTGATAGTGCTACACTCAATACTGCAGCTACAAATTCACTGCTTAACACACAAGGATTTGTTGCTGGATTTGGTAACGTTGATAAGGATGGTGATAGTTTTGTTGGAATCATCAATGCAATCGCCGAAGATCAAAACTCCAATATATTATCAACACCTTCTATTATTGCGATGGATAATGAAGAGGCCAATCTTGTGATAGGCCAGGAGATACCGATCACCACAGGTGAGAGCCTCGGGGCAAATAATTCCAATCCCTTTAGAACAACTTCCAGACAAGAGGTGGGTATTAAGCTTTCCATCAAACCTCAGATCAATGAGGGCAATTCTGTAATCTTGGAGATTAAACAAGAGGTTTCAGGAGTGGCTGGATCATTGACTGCAGGAGCCGATGTAGTGACCAATAAACGAACCATTGAGACCACGGTTTTGGTTGATAATAATCAGATTATTGTTCTCGGTGGTTTGATCGATGATGATATTCAAGAGACCGTCAATCGCGTTCCTATATTAGGGAATATTCCTTTATTGGGTAAATTATTTAGCCGCACATCAAAGTCTGTGGTTAGAAGAAACCTGACTGTTTTCTTGAGGCCTAAGATTCTTGCAGATTCCCAAAGCATCAATCAAGTTTCCTTGGAAAAATATAACTTTATCAAGGCTGAAGGGCTTTTAAATGAAGAGCGAGAAAAAATTATCGATCTGTCTTCTGAAGATCAATAATTAGAGTTGTTATATCATGAGTGGGCCAATAAGCAGCGAACACACAAAAAGCTTGCTTCCATATGATTATGTAAAATCAAGACAGATAATTGCCTTTCAAGAAAACGGACATTGTTTGGTTCTAAGTACTGCTCCTATTGATCTGAAAACCTATCATGAATTATCACGCTATTTAGAGCAAAACCTCAAAGTAGAGGATTGTGATCATGAAACATTTGACCAATTGATCACCCAAGTATTTTCTGGAGAGAATGAATCGGGACTTTTATCTGAAGAATTAGGCGATGGTTTTGATCTAAAATCTTTTGCCAATTCGATTGCTCCAACAGAAGATCTCCTAAGTGGAACCGATGATGCACCAATTATTAAACTCATCAATGGCATTATTAGCCAGGCTATTAAGCAAAGAGCATCGGATATCCACTTTGAGCCATATGAAGAATCCTTTATTGTAAGATTTCGCATCGATGGCATTTTAAGAACTGTTCTGACTCAGGATGCCAGAATCGCACCAATTGTGATTTCCAGAATTAAGATATTGTCGAGATTAGATATATCCGAAAGAAGGCTACCACAAGACGGAAGGTTTTCGTTGTCACTGGGGAAAAAGAGTGTCGATGTGCGCGTTTCTACTTTACCGTCTTCCTACGGAGAAAGAATTGTTTTACGCCTATTAGATAAGGAATCCTCACAAATTAATATTGATGATTTAGGCCTGAATAAATTAGTACTCTCTAACTTGAAGAAAACATTGAGAGCCACCGAAGGAATGATTCTTGTTACAGGTCCAACTGGTTCTGGAAAGACCACTACATTGTATGCAAGTATTCGTCATATCAATAATCAAACACAAAACATACTCACAGTTGAAGATCCAGTTGAATACACACTCACTGGCATCGGACAGACTCAAGTAAACAATAAAACCGGATATGATTTTTCGACAGGTTTAAGATCCATCCTGAGACAAGATCCAGACATTGTAATGTTAGGGGAAATTCGTGATGAAGAGACGGCAAGAATTGCTATTCAAGCCAGCCTTACGGGCCATTTAGTGTTGTCTACTGTTCATACCACTAGTGCTGTGGGGGCCATTACCCGATTAAGAGATATGGGCATAGAATCATACTTGCTTGCGTCCAGCATAAAAACCATAATTGCCCAACGTTTAGTCAGGAGGTTATGTGAAGCCTGTAAAGTCTCAGCAACAATCTCTGTGTCCAATGCCGATCTTCTTGGGTTGAAGGCTGGAAGTAAAACTTTTATGCCAGAAGGGTGCACTCAATGTGACGGGAGTGGATATCAGGGTCGTATCGCCATTGCTGAATCTGTTTTGGTTGATGCAGATATGAAAAACTTAATTCATGAAGAAACGTCTGAGCAAGAACTTCAAGCTTTTGCTTTCAAAAAAAGTGATTCCATACATGAGATGGGGTCAGATTTAATTAAAACGGGCATGACTTCTGTGAATGAGTTAATCCGACTCAACAACCAAGCTGAAGATGCCGGCATATAGTTATAAAGCGTTTGATATAGAGGGTAAAAAACTCTCAGGTCATATCAGTGCACTCTCTGAGCGAGATGCCAGAAAACTCATTAAAGATCTCAATCTGATTCCTTCTGAAGTTATAGAGTCAATGTCGACGAGAAGAAACAGCTTAAAAATTAAGAAAAAATCTACGGTGCTTGCTACTAGGCAAATGGCAACTTTGCTGGACTCTTCCATTCCATTGGATGAGGCCTTGAGTATTGTTGGTAGCCACATTGATGATCAGCGTCTATCAAATCTATTTTTCTTAATTCGCGAGGATCTCATACAAGGAAAAAGATTGGGTGATTCAATGAGCAAGTTTCCAGAGATATTTGATAATACTTATACCTCTCTTGTTTCTGCCGGCGACACATCTGGAAATCTCGGTACAATGTTTTCAAAGTTAGCGGACTATTTAGAAGAGGCAGATTCGATCAAGCAGAAAGTTACATCCGCTCTGGCATACCCACTTATTTTAGTTACCTTTTCCATCATAGTTATTTTTGCGCTTTTGGTTTTTGTGATGCCTCAAGTTGTTGATCAGTTTATTAGGGCAGGAATGGATCTACCACTTTTAACTAGGGTATTACTTGGCTTTTCTAATCAATTGCCTTTGATAGGTTTGATTGTTCTTATTCTTTCTGCAGCCTCTTATTTTGGCTATCAGAAGGTTTCTTCTGAACCCATCCGAATGATTGTTTGGCACAAACGGATTCTCTCTATTCCTATAATGGGTGATTTTATTCTAAAATCTGAGCTGGAAAGGTTTTCAAGTACCATGCATTTATTATTAAGCTCAGGCATTAATTTAGACTTGGCAATGCAGGAATCATCGAAAGTCTTTTCAAATAAGTATTTACAAAATATTATGGAAGAGTCGAATAAGAATCTTAAAGAGGGAAAGGATTTCATTGTCCTCATGCAAGATGCATCTATCTTTCCAGAAATATTCATTCAGTTAATTTCTAGCGGTTTTATTTCTGGAAATTTGTCAGATATGTTTGAAAAAGTATCTGCATTTATGAAATCTGAGATTGAAACAAAGAGGAGTTTACTTCTTGCTCTGCTAGAACCCATTGTAATAATTTTCATGGGGGCGTTTATTTTACTCATTGTTTTAGCCATACTGATACCTATAATGCAAATGAATTCAATCCCGATAAGCTAGTTATGGACTCATATCAGAAAGGTTTTACACTAATTGAATTGATGGCTGTCATTGTTATTTTAGGGATCTTGACGACCATTGTGGCAGTGAATGTGGCACCTTTCCTCAATCGAGCAAATTTTGAAAAAGCCCGTGCTGATATTGCACAGATCGAGAAGGCTTTGGAGACTTATCGATTTCAACATTATAGTTATCCAAGCACAAACCAAGGCATAGAAGCACTGATTTCGGCACCAGAGGGATTAAAGAATAAAAATTTATATCCCTCAGAAGGATATCTCTCTAATCTACCCCAGGACCCGTGGGGCAATGAGTACCTATATTTGTTTCCCGGGCAAAACAAAAAATACGATGTTTATTCATTAGGTGCAGATGGAACGCTAGGGGGAGAAGGAGAAGATGCCGACATTGGAAATTGGCAAAAGTAATTCTGGCTTCACTCTGATTGAACTTCTTGTTGTCTTGATAATCATAGGCATCTCAACAAGTTATTTGATGCTTAATTCCAATGTGATTAATATTTTTCAAGCCTCTGATAACTCAGCGGAGAAAATATTTCAAAAGATGTCTGATGAGAGTGTTCTAAAAGGACGTACTCTTCATTGGTTTTTGAACAACAAAGAAGAACGAATATATCAGGATGACTATCAGAATAATGAGTCTTTTATCCAATCTTTAGACTTAAAATTTTTAGATTCGGTTTCATCAGATTCAGAGATAATCATTCTGACCGCTCAAGGCATGGAATATAGAATTGATGAAAATTTTACTCCGGTTCCGATGATTTCTTTTTACCCATCAGGTGAGACATCAGGCGCAATTATCACAATACAGAATACTAAACTTACATATAAGATAGCAGTGAAAACAAATGGAGAAATTGCAAAAATTAAAGAGTAAATATTCACAGGGATTCAGTTTATTGGAGGTAGTTATTTCACTGCTTATCTTCAGTTCAAGTGTCATTGCGATCTACCAAATCATTGTGTCTGCACAAGTTTCTTCTCAAACCATGAGAGACAAAGTGATGGCAAGAGAAATCGCGAATAATCGATATGCAATGCTAGAAACAATTGATTATCCGATTAGTCTTGGTAGTCGATCAGGAATTATTAAGATGGCAGGTCAGGATTGGCTGTGGAAAGAGGAGACAAAAGATGTTTCGCAGTATCTCAATGAATTTTCTATCAGCATTTCATTGAAAGAATCAGAGCAAGTTATTTTCGTGAGAGAGGGCTATATTGAAAAGAGATAAATTAAGATTTTTACGGCAAGGTTTTACCTTGATCGAAGTGATGATCTCTATGGTCATCGTTAGTTTGATTTTGCTTATTTCGACCAATATTTTGGAATCGTCGATCAGTTCAAGAAATCAGACACTGAACGTTCTGGATGATGTGAAGGAATTTAATTTAATTTCAAACACACTCAGAAGAGATTTTAGGCAGGCAATGAATGTACCGATGAGGGATACTTTTGGTCTTCCAGTGAATGCAACATTTTATTCCGCTGAACAATCAAATCGTGTGACTCTCACAACTAAGGTAAATCATAGTAATACCATGACATCTAATTTAAGAAGAATAGAATATCTTCTTCAAGATGGCGCACTTGTTAGAAGGCAATACTATGCGGTCAATCCCTATATGAGTCAGGAGTCTTTTGAGTCAAAACTATTTGAAGATGTTGATGATCTTTCATTTGGTTTTTCTGATGGGAGTAAATGGTATTCTCAGTGGCCAAATGATGAGGTTACTAGCAGAACCATGCCGCAATTAATACAGGTCAAATTAGTTATTGATAATCACAAGATTGAATGGCTGATTGCACCAAGGATAAAACATGAATACCAATTCTAGAGGGGCCATTTTAATTTCAGTACTTCTGATCGTGCTGATGCTATCTGCCATCAGTGTTTCATTGAGCCAAAATTATTTTTTAGCACTCAAGCGTGAAGGTTATGTGAACTTTGAGAGTAACGCTCTTCAATACATAAGAACCTTAGAAGTATTATCTGCAGAGGAGATCAAAAAACAGTTTACTCCACAGCGTTCCTATACTTCATTGAGTATGCCTTTTTTTAGCCAGCCAATATCAGTTCAATCTGATTACGGATTGATTGTGGCAGAAGCGAGAGATGCGTCAAACTGTTTTAATCTGAACAGTCTATTTGTCTACGAAAATAAGAATTTTGTTCCCAATGATAGAGCTATAAAAGGCTTAAAAAAATTACTTCTAATCCTGGAGTACAATGAAAATGAGATCGATGTGTTTATTGATCAAATAATCGATTGGGTAGATTTTGATGATGAACCAAGACCCTATGGACTGGAGGACTATTTTTACATTGGTCCAATGAGTGAGATCAAACAATACACAGCCCGAAGACTTTTTTATCATAAGAGTGAATTGATGAATCTTCCCTCAATCAATTATTTCAAATGGGGAGAGATTTCTCAGTATCTTTGTGCCCATCCTCTTATAGCGATTTCCGGAGTGAACATCAATCACCTAGAGATCAATAATGCACCATTATTGGCAGCTATTATTCCTGAGATAAATGTTTCAGAGGCAGAGTCAATGATTTTGAATATTCCTGAGGAAGGATTTAAATCAGAAAGTGAACTTTATCTTTCTTTTCCACGTATTGAATTTAATCAAACCTACTTACCAATTACCTTGACCACCGAACTGGTTAAATTAGAGTCAAAAATCATTCATGAAAACTCTGCAATGTCTGCATCGACAGTATTTCAGATTAAAAATAATGAAGCCATCATTCTGAATAGATTTTATAATGATTTCTAAGGATACAATTTAGCCGTGAAAAATTATTTTATACATTTTTATAACAGTGATCAGAAAGTCAAGATTTATGAATATCTGGATGATCAGTTATTAGGATCATCAAAGAATGAGTTAAAAAATTTGCATGAGATTATTGAACCCAATTCCTCGTTATATGTTTTACTGCCCTCTAATCTTTGTATTACCTTTTCGGGAATAAAGCACGAAGGGGAAACTCATGAGCAATTTAAAGCCCGTTTTCTAATGGAAAACGAACAGGATATTATCAGCGATATTTCTAAAAATGCATTTGCATTTTCCGAAGAGATGGATTTGGTTCTGCTCGCAGATAGGGATAGGGTCGGTTCAATTAACCAAATGCTTAATCATTTGGGATGCGAAGTTAAGTTAATCCCAGAACATTATTTGCTGTCTTTATATGCGCCTGAAGCGTGTTTCAGTTATCAGAAGCGATATATTTTCTCATTTTCTGATTGGAGCGGTTTTTCAGTGGAGGAGGCCGATCTTGAAAATTATTTGCAGATTCTCAAAAAACAACACCCAGATTTCGTGCCTAAATGCTCCAGTAAAAATAGTATTTTGGAAAAATATTTTCAAACATCTGAAAAAGATGATGAAGTTTCATTGAAATTACTGCATCAGAATTTCATCAAAAAATTGGATCAACAGTTACCCAATTTATACAAAAAACAATTTTCTTTTATGTCAATTTATAAAAGATTAGAGCTTTCTGTGAGTGAATTGAGTTTTTCATTAGCTCTTTTACTGACCTTAATTGTTCTTCCGATACTAAATTTATACATGACGGAGTATTACGAGAATCAGTATCGTCAAACAATCAACCAGACTTTTCTCTCTATCAATCCCAATTTTAGGAGAGTAATTAATCCAAGAGCACAGATGGATCAAATGCTTGCTAAGACTGATACACAGCAGGTAAGAGAGCTTGATCTCAGTACATTGCAATATTTGCGTGCGATTTCACTTGATGATATCTCTCAATCCACAATTGATTTTGAAAACTCAACTCTTTCAATAGAATTTAATGAACTGTCCAGACTAAAATATGCCGTGATTGAACGATTAATTCAGGCTTCAGATTTGAGAATTATCAGGAATGAGCTGATAACAGATAAAGACATTGTCACAGGATCGTTGATGTTGGAGCTTGGCAATGAATAGTTTGATGAATTTTTGGCTCAATCGAAATAGGAGAGAGCAAAATCTCCTTCTTCTTATGGTACTCGTATCATTTTTTGGAAGTTTAATCTTTGTTGGGGCAACAATTTTTGATGAGACTAATAAATCAAGGTCCAAACTTCAAAAAGCAAAACAGGATTATGAGTATGTGCAACAAGGTACAGAGCGATTGGTGAGACTGTCAAAATCTCAGTCACTAAAAAACGAACCAAATACCATTATTAATATAATACAAGGAGTTTCATCTGATATTGGTATTGAGAAAATATCCATCACTTTTGAGAATGATATGGTTTACTCAACTTTTGAAGCGAGCGACATTGATCAAATTATCAAATTCATAGATGGTGTTAATAATCTTACCGGTTTTGATCCTCGCTCTTTTGAATATAAAAGCATAGAGGGCACTGATCCGGTTGTTATTATTTTTAGAGTGACAACATAAGCGATTGAAACACTAACAAACTATAAAATAAAATTAATAGGGTTTTAACTCTAGATAGCCTTAAGATCATTGCTATTAGTTTTTTACTTGCCCTTCCAACTGATCCTATTTTGATAACCATAAGAATCTAATATAGAAATCTTGACTCTTGATCTTGATAAAGCTTGTCCATTTGATGGTGCAGATATATCTAAATATGCATCATGAACCCAGTCAAAATGTATATCAGTTGTTGCAGTTAACTGGACACATTTTTGTGTTTCATCTGTTGCAAAAGATACAGTTGAAGAAGATAAAGAAAAATCATCAGCAAAAGCGCCTTTACCCGGTCTGTCTCTTTGAGTGAAACTTAAATCAAAGGATGTTGCACTTAATTCACCTTTCGAGGGTCTATTAAAACATAAATCTTCCGTTTTCCCCTCTTCAATTCTCATATCGCTAACCGATATCGGATAACTTGGTGAGCTCTTTGTAGTAAAGGTTCCTGTTATGTAATCTATTGTGTTTCTGTAATAACCAATTAAAGAATGACCTCCCGACCCAAGATCTAATTTAAGGGTATATGTGCCTCCATCTGTAAAGAAAGATTGAATTCCTCCAAT
>CAZVRH010000031.1:0-15866 GCA_964629335.1 uncultured Woeseia sp. | reverse complement strand
TAGGCAGAACCAGCTGCATCACAATTCGCAATGGAAATATTCCCGAATGACTTTCTGCCTATGACATGAGGATATCGTTCATCGTCCATGCTATCTGGCATTGTCCCCCCAAAGAAATCATTATCAAATAAACTATTGTATTCATATGAATAACCGTGCGCCCATCGATTAACCGTAATAGCTGCAACATCATCTTCATTAAAGTCTGAGCCAAACATGCCTTTCAATTGATCTAATATCTTGTCTTCGTAATCTTGATAGCTCATCTTGAGAATATCGTAGCGTCCCATTCGGAATTGTTCTCTATTGGTCAAGCCTTCATTTGGACGAGTTGGGACATGTTGCATCATAAACACCACAGGGTCATCAAAAGACTGAGGGTACTGGTAATCACCAAGACTAACAGGATAATCAACATAGAGGCCACTAAAGAATGAATTGGGGCATAAGACTGTATGGACCTCATTTTTTTTAAACATATGCCAATTTTTCATAGCCACTTGAACCCAAACCAGTGGGACTTTTACGTTATATTTTAATGCTTCCTTTTGCTTCTTTGGCAATTCAGGACAAAGGTCAGGAATGATTCCGTTGTTGCATGCTAAAATGCATTTTTTTGCATATAACTTATAGAACTCTCCTTGCTGTGAGTAAATCACCTCCACTCCACGCGAGGTATTTTTTACTGAAACCACAGTACTGTTAAGCCGTATATTTGTATCTTGACCAGTAACATCTAACTTAGAATAATCTGCCTTGGCAGTAACAATGTCTTCCATGGTGTTACCAGGGATAGAGGTTGGGATCATTTTTCTAACCAGCATCCTAGCGATGGTGGCATTACCGTCTGGAAAATGAAAAATATATGGCTCTTCGGATAACTCATTCTTGCTCATGTATTCTTGAATACTTTCATCAATCTGATCCAGATCAAACATAAGATACTCATTTTTTGCTAACTCATCGTCAGCGTCTTCATTTTGAGTAAACCCTAGGCCAGCAAAACCAGGTAATCCATCTGAGAAGCAACCAAAAGCAGGAATAGAGTCAGTGCCCACTCCCCATAGACCCCAAAGCAGGTTATGGAATATTCCAATCACTTCCTCTCCAACTTTATGATAGTTCCTTAAATAATCTTCATAGCTAATGCTATCTAAAAAATAATATTTTTCCTCCAAAGTCATTTCAGGGAAGAAATCCGTTTTATCTAAAAATAGACTTATAAATTCTTTCTTTGATTGATCCGATATTGGCATCTGAGATGTAACCTTCTTAATATTCTCAGGCTTTATATTTTCCTTGTAAGTCATGTCATATCTATAACTAGGAACGTTCTTTATGATTTTGCTTTTACCGTAGGTTTTCTTATTGAAATAAAACCCAGAATGAAGATTCCTATTCTTGAAATAATTAAAATCATAGGCGCTATAAAACTGTTGAAGATCAATGCCCAGATCTTTTAAAAGTTGTTTTGAGACCTCTTCGTAGTAACTCGGAGACTCAATAGACTGACTGCCTCCATAAGCAAGCATTGTTCTTCCATTCACCTTAAATTCATTCCGTTTTGCATGGCCCCCAAAATCATCGTGATTATCCAGAATAAGGATATTCTGATTCTGATCTTTTGGTGTGCGTTCTTTAAAAAAATAAGCTGCTGCCAAACCTGAGATACCAGCACCAACCACAATCAAATCATTTGTTTCACCAAGATCTATTGCCTTTCCAATAAATGTATTCCCTTCAAATGAAAGCTTATGCGCATGATCAAATGACCCTGGATGATTTCCTCTAATTCCTGATAGTCTTGGTGGATAGTAATCGATACTAATCCCTTGAGACCTTAAATAATCTATGGGTGAAGCCGTGACTGCAAGACCTAAACCTATGCCATTGATAAAGTCTCTTCTTGTGATTGATGAACTATCTGTCATGTGAATTTAATCTAAGGTAAAGACTGTTTTACCTTCAATCATGGTTTCTAAAACCCTTACCTCACTAATCTCATTCACAGGAATATTGTATAAGTTTCTTTCTAAGATTATTAAGTCTGCAGCCTTACCTGTTTCTAATGATCCAGTGACATTTTCTTGATGCATCAAATAAGCGCTATTGATAGTGTAAGCCTTGAGCATCTCTGTCAAACCAATGCTTTCAGTCTTGTTTAGAGCACCATCGACTCTATCGTCGGGGTCTTCTCGTCTCACTGCTGTTTCAATCGCAACCAATGGATTCATAGTGCTTACAGCCCAGTCGCTGCCTCCAACGATAAGACCGTTTGCCCTAAAAACACTTCCAATAGGGTACATTCTATTAACTCTCTCGATGCCGAGTTCAGGGGTATTAATTACTGTTATCCACTCATCAGGCATCGCCCAAGCAGCTTGAAAATTTGCGGCAACATCTAATTCGGCAAACCTCGGAATATCCTCGGCATCGATCATTTGTAAATGAGAAATATGATGACGATTGTCGGTTTTTCCATTGACACCAATAGCGTACTCAAACGCATCTAATATTGAACGGACCGCACGATCACCAATTGCATGAGTGTGTATTTGGATATCTTCAGAATCAAAACGAGCAACAACTTTATTCAATGTGTCTTGTTGTAAATAGAGCTGGCCATAGTTATTGGTGCCTACGTATGGCTCTAACACGGCTCCTGTCTGACCTTCCAGCACCCCATCAATAAAAATTTTTATACAATCTACATTTACACGAGGATCACGATACTGTGCTCTGTTCCGATACACTTCCTCAAAGGTTTCTGAATCTTGGGCAAACAAAGTGTCTCCGAATTCTAGACAAGTGATGATTCTTAAATCCAATGTACCCTGATCAGCTGCCTGCTTGTATGTTGCCATATGACGCTTACCAACCGCAGCCGCTATTGATGCTGTTATCCCAAAACTATGGGCCAAATCTTGAGCAAAATACAGTCCTTGTTCATAGAGCATGTCACTGTCTTTAGGGATCATTAACTGCACCAGATTCATTGCTGAAGGCTCTCTTAATGTCCCGCTTGGTTGTCCAGTTAGAGGGTCTCTTTCAATAATCCCGTTTTCGGGATTAGGTGTCTTTGAGTTAATGCCTGCTATTTCAAGCGCTTTTGAATTGGCAACTCCATTGTGTCCATCAGAAGCATCAACATAAATAGGGATTTCAGTACTGACAGCATCTAAAAATGATCTGTCTACATTTCCCGAAGGAAATACGCCAATATTTAACCCTACTCCAACTATCCATCCTGTCTCTTTAGTCAATTCACTGTCTAAACAGTCTTTAAGCTGCGCTTGCATAACATCAATAGCATACTGCTCTGAAACAACACATTTAAACTGATCAATCCCTGACCAGATAGGATGTGCATGCGCATCATGGAAAGAAGGCATCATCATTTTGCCTTTTAAATCAACTATTTCTGTTGTTTGATCAATGGATTCTTGCATGTCTTCATTGGAACCTACTAGAGTAATTAATCCATCACGAATGGCGATGGCTTTAACCACTGATAACTCTTGATCAAAGGTATGGATTGACCCGTTGATAAAAACCTTATCAGCATGATGTCCTGACGATATTGCACTCCCACTACAAAAAACTAAAAGCACAAAAACACTATTGATATAGTAAGTTTTCATCGATCTGTTTTTATGTTGATCCATTGTCTAGTCATCATACGATCAACTCTAGGATTTGCAATCTCAGCTAAAAAAAGTTTTTTCATCGTCTCCTCATTAGGGTAAATGGTTGGATTATCCAAAATCTCTTGGACAATAAAATCTTTGGATTGCTCATTTGCGTTCGCAAATTTAACTTTGTTGGATATTCTTGCCATCATCTCAGGTTGCAAAATGAAATTGAGAAACAAATGTGCATTTTGAGCGTTTGGAGCATCATTGGGAATGGCCATCATATCGACCCACATCTGAGCCCCCTCTTTCGGTATTTTATAGTCAATTTCAATCCCGTTTCCAGATTCTTTCGCGCGATCGCCTGACTGCAAAATATCACCACTCCACCCAAACACTAGACAAATCTCTCCGTTGGCAAGATCATTAATATATTTTGATGAGTGGAAGTACCTGATGTAAGGCCTCACATTAAGTAGAAGCTGATATGCTTCTCCTTGATAGTCTCTAGGGTTTTTCGTATTTGGGTTTAGGCCTAAGTAAAATAAAGCTGCTTTAAACACTTCACTGGGTGCATCGAGAAAAGCGACGCCGCACTGTTCAAACTGTTGGATGATTTCTGGCTTAAAAATCACATCAAAAGTGTCCATTGAGAAATCCTCACCCATAATTTCTTGTACTTTTTCTTTGTTGTAACCAATACCTGTTGTTCCCCATAAATAAGGAATGGCGTAATCATTGCCTGGGTCCATCGTTGCTAATCGTTCCATCATCCTTGGTTCTAGATAGCGCAAGTTTGGAATATTGTCTTTGTTCAACTTTTGATGGATTCCAGCAACCACCTGACGACCAAGATATTCAATACTGGGTCCAACAATGTCATAACCGGTATTGCCGGCGAGTAATTTTCCTTCAAGCACCTCATTACTATCAAACACATCATAAATAACATTTATGCCTGTCGAGACTTCAAAATCATCAATGACAGAACGATCAATATAGTCAGACCAGTTATACACTCTAACTTCATTTGCATAAGTATGAGTGGTTTTGAAAAGAACAATGAATAGAAGACAAATCAACAGTGAAACTTTTTTCATAACCGATCTTTTAATGAGTAATAAACCATGCCTAAATAAAAACCCGGCCATCTCAACAAAGTACCTCCAGGATAGTTCGGAATCTTGACTTTCCCAAAGACATCCATCTTAGCAACCTCGCCGTCAATAGCTTCTGCTATGATGGTTCCAGCAAGTGATGCTAAAGCAATCCCGTGACCAGAGTAACCTTGAGAAAAGTAAATGTTTTTTCCAAGTCTACCGATATGGGTCATTCTATTCACCGTCACACCAATGGTTCCACCCCATGCGTAATCAATAGCTGTATCTGAAAGGTTTGGAAAAACATCAAGCATGGTTTGACGAACATAAGACTTAATATCCTTTGGAAACGTCGGTACATAATTCTCACCGCCTCCAAATATAAGTCGATTATCTTCTGAGATTCTAAAATAGTGGACATGAAATTTATTGTCGTGTGCACAAACATCGTCTCTATTAATATAGCGAGCATCATCATAGCTCAGCGGCTCTGTTGCTAGCATAAAGTTATTTACAGGCATGATTTTTACTGCGAGTTTTCGCTCCAGCTTTTCCAGATACGCATTGCAGGCCAATATCACTATTTTTGCAGTTACATTGCCTTTGCTGGTTTTAATTAAAGAGGGATCTGATTTGGTATAACTGATAACTCTTGATTTCTCATAGATGGTTGCTCCAAGTTTCTCGGCAGCGTCTGCAAGACCTAATGCATAATTAAGTGGATGTAAATGCATACCGCCCATATCCAGTGAGCCTCCGCCTTTGAAGAAAGGGCTGTGAAACATATCAGACACTTCTTCAGAATTCATATACCGAATGGATTCGTAGCCATAGTCTCGGTTCAATTTATCCACATAATCTCGATGCGCCTGATCATCATCCAGATCATCTGAGACCGTTGCATTGCCGTGTTTAAGATCACAACTGATATCGTGTTGATTGATTCTGTTTTCCACAATGTTTTTTGCCTCTTCTGACAAGTCCCATAAGTCTCTTGCCAGAGATTTACCATAATCTTTTTCTAATTGATGAATTTTTTTATTGTGCCCGCTCCCTACTTGTCCACCGTTTCTTCCCGATGCACCCCAGCCGACTCGATTGGCCTCTAAAACAACTACCTGATAACCTTTCTCAGCAAGATTAATTGCTGAGAGTAACCCTGTATAGCCTGCACCAATAATACACACATCTGCTGTTATATCCTCCTGGAGATCTGATCGATTATTTATCTCGTTTGCAGAGTGATAATAATAAGTATCAGGGTACTGGGTCTCTGTGAGAGGCATTTTGTTTTTTATTGTTTATTAATCGCAGCCAATGTGTCGTCAAGAGCTTTGGTGGCTTTTGAAATTAATTCATCTACTTGCTGCTCATTAATAATAAGTGGCGGGGCAATGATCATGGTATCGCCCACGGCTCTCATAACTAAACCGTTATTGATTGAAAGATCTCGACATAAAGACCCTGCAGAAATGTCATCTTGCGAGGTAAAACGATCTTCAGTGGAAAATCGTTCTCTGGTTTCCTTATTTGAGCACAACTCAATAGCGCCCATCAGCCCTTTAATTCTTGCTTCTCCAACCAATGGATGATCTGCCAACTTCAACCATTGTTCTTTCAAATAAGGTGCTGTCTTATTTTTTACTTTATCTAGAATATTCTCCTCTTTAAGAATCTCTATATTCTTCAAAGCAACTGCGCATGCTGCAGGATGACCCGAGTAGGTATAACCATGAGCAAATTCACCGCCCTCCTCAATAATCGTATTGGCTACTCTGTTATTTACTAAAACGCCACCGAGCGGTAAATACCCTGATGTTACACCTTTAGCAAATGGAATAAGGTCAGGTTTTATCTCATATATTGGGGATGCAAACCAGTCACCTAGTCTCCCAAAACCAGTGATAACCTCGTCTGCAATCAAAAGAATCTCATAACGATCGATAATGTTTTGCACTTCAGGCCAGTACGTCTCGGGAGGAATAATTACTCCTCCGGCACCTTGAATAGGTTCAGCAATAAACCCGGCAATATTCTCAACTCCATGTTCATTGATGGCTCTTTCTAGATCATTCGCGACTTGCTTTCCAAAAGTGTCCTGATCGGTATCTCCACCTTCAGCAAACCAATAGGGTTGCTGTATATGATGAATATTAGGAATCGGAAGATCCCCCTGAGCGTGCATGCCACTCATACCACCAAGACTAGCTCCAGCAACGGTACTTCCATGATAAGCATTGTTTCTGGCTAGAATAATCTTTTTGTCTGGCTGACCAATGAGACTCCAATAGTATCTAACCATCCTTAGAACAGTGTCATTAGCTTCAGAGCCGGAACCGGTGAAAAAAACATGATCCATTCCATTAGGACTGATCTCTCCTAGCACACTGCTTAATTCTATAGCTGGAGGGTGGGTGCACTGAAAAAAATTATTGTAGTAAGGCAGTTCTTCCATTTGTTCATAAGCAGCCTGAGCTAGTTCTTTTCTTCCATAACCCAAATTCACATTCCACAAACCTGACATTCCATCTAAAATTTGATTACCTTGTGAATCCCAAATATAAACGCCCTTACCTTTAGTAATAACTCGTGTCCCTTTCTTTGATAACTGCAAATGATCGGTGAATGGATGTAGATGATGATCCTTGTCTTTTTGTTGTAATATTTTTAATTCTGAATTCATACTAAACGCTTAATAATAAGTACTCTCTTTCCCATGGGCTAATTACCTCAAAATACCGGTTATATTCATGGGTCTTTATAGCAATATATACTTGTAAGAACCGATTTCCCATTAATATTGGCATCACTTCACTCTGTTCCAATAATTCCATAGCTGCAGATAAATTCCTTGGTAATTTGAATGGTAAATTATACGCATTACCATCTTCAGGCGCACTCGGCTCCAATTCCTCTCGCATGCCTAAATAACCACAGGCCAGGGATGAAGCTATAGAAAGATAGGGATTAACATCAGCTCCCCCTATTCTAAACTCAACCCGTTTGTTGTCAGCTGAAGACGATGGCACTCTCAGGCCAGTGGTTCTATTATCGTAACCCCAATAAAGGTTAATGGGTGCATTCTGCCATCTTGTAAAACGTCTGTAGGAGTTAACATAAGGGGCATTAAACAAAATGGATTCAGCTGTGTATTTCTGTAATCCCGCTATAAAACCCTTAAATGATGCTGTCTCCCCGCCTTCTGTGTCGGAAAAAATATTCTTTTTTGTATTATTATCAATGAGTGAGATATGCCAATGCATTGCGCTGCCAGGCTCAAGCTGCAATGGTTTAGCTAAAAACGTTGCATGCATATCATGCGACATGGCCGCTTCCTTAACTATGCGCTTAAACATCATAACCTGATCGCATATTAATAACGGATCCTCATGCTCAAAATTAATCTCTAATTGACCAGTCCCCATTTCATGCTCAAGTGTATCGATCCTGATATCCATTGATTCGGCAAAAGCATGAACATCATTAATAAAGGGTTCAAACTCATCAAGAGCATCTAAACTGAAGGGCTGTCTCACAGTCTCTTGTCTTCCAGAACGTCCTATTGGTGGCTCTAAATCTAATTTAGGATCAGTGTTTTTTTTAACTAAGTAAAACTCCAATTCAGGTGCCACCATAGGCTGCACGCCTAGATCATTAAATTGTTGTAAAACATTTTTTAATACTTGCCTGGGTGAAATATCAACGGGTGATCCGTCTTCATAGAAACAGTCATTCACAACAGAAGCCGTGGAGCCCTTCATCCAGGGAAGCATTCTCAATGAGGATAAATCAGGCTTTAGAATGATGTCTCGATCTGCAGGATTAATAACTGGTTCGTTCAAAAATTCGCCGGTCACAGTTTGTGTAAATACAGATTCAGGTAACCTTATTGCTGAATCATTAAGAAACTTGTCTTCTGGAACTAATTTACCTCTTGCCACTCCAGCAACATCAGGGACTATTACCTCTACTTCTTGAATATTGTGCTGTGCGAACCAATCATTTAATTCTTTTTCATTCATTAGATTGATGAATAATTTTTACATGCATCTCCAAATGCACTAAAAATTGACAAAGATAACTCACTATTATGAGGTTTCCATTCAGGGTGCCACTGCACAGATAAATTAAAACCATTGGCTTCTTTTATAGTAAAAGCTTCTACTAAACCATTGTCAGTCAGCGCATTTACTTCTAGCTTATTACTTAATTCTCTGACCCCTTGAGTGTGTAGAGAATTGACCTCTGCACGATTGACACCACTAATCTCATAGAGTGTCGTGCCTTCTAAAATATCGATATGATGGCTCAAACCGTATTGCTGATCATGAGAAACATTTCTTTCAAAATCGTGGCCCTGATGATCGGATTGTTGTTCTAGATTTTGGTAAAGAGATCCCCCAAACGCTACATTCATTTCTTGAAAACCTCTACAAATAGCCAGGAGAGGCATTTCTTTCTCAACAATAAAATCAATAATCCTAAAAACAGTATCGTCTCTCGATGTATCAATCAACATTTCAGAGTCGTTTGCTTCATCGTTATATTGCTTAGGATCTACATTGGATAAACTACCTGTTAGTAAGAATCCATCCATACGATTTAATATAGATTGATCTATTTCATGATCTTGTTCAACAGGGATTAGTACGCTTGTACACCCACTGAATTGATTGATCGCATTGATATATTTCTCTCCAACCATATGAAAAAAATGTGTGTCTTGCTCTCTACGGCAACAAATTATTCCCACCATTGGTTTTTTTTCAATAGAACTCATAGTAAGTCCCATTTTAACTGCTCAGCATTGGGTTTGGCTAACTAAATTGTTGATTGTTGAGGGCTGACCTTTTGCTTGATTCTCTTGATATTCTCTCTGGCTTGATAGGCAACACCCATAACAGAAGGCACGAATATTAGGACCAAGTAAGGTACAAATAACATCCCAAATATAAAGGTAACCGCTAACGGTTGCACTAGCCTTGCTTGAAGGCTATTTTCAAATAATATAGGCATTAAGCCCACAATGGTTGTTATCGTAGTTAACAACACAGGACGAAGACGCTCGCGTGCTCCCTCAATTATCGATCGAGCGAGACTGTTACCCTCTACCAAATGTTCTTTTATCGAGCGAACAAGGATGATGGTGTCATTAACCAAAACACCGGTTAAACCGAAAAATGCCATTAAACTAAACATGCTTAGATTGAAACCCATGACAAAGTGCCCCCAAATAGCTCCTATTAATCCAAAAGGAACGACTGTCATAACTAGAAATGGGGTTGTGTAACTAGAAAATAACCAAGCCAGAATAATATAAATGGAAGCTAAAGTGATAATTAAAGCCAAGGATAGATCACCCAATGCTTCACTTTGTTCTTGAGCCTTACCATCATATTTTAGTTCAACGTTATATGCCTTCTCAATTTTTGGAGCAATGTCTTGTCTAACAGTTTGAAGTACAATATTGGTTGTTGTTATTGAAGGATCAACATCTCCAGTGACGGCAACTTGTCTGATACCGTCTTGTTTTCTTATCTTTGTAAACCCTAAACGCTGTTTCAAGGTTACCACTTCGGAAAGTAGCACACTTGTATTATCCGGAGTTGTTAGATATATGTCCCTAATAGTTTGATCTTGAATCTCAGATTGAGGCAGCTTTACCCTGACAAGTATTTCTTCGGCGTCTTGAGAAAAACGCTGTGCAATGGCTCCTGAAAAGGAATTTCTTACCTGCCTAGCCACTTCTTCAGCCGTAAATCCAATGGCTTCTCCTTCTGGCGTAACTTCCAACAAGATTTCTTCTTTCCCATACGGAAGATCATCTTCCACAGCAATCAGGCCTGGCAGCGATCTTAATTCTTGTCTCAAAGCCAGTGCTGCTCTTTTCATTACGGTCAAATCTTCACTGATGATTCTGATATCAATGTCTCGACCTGGTGGACCGCCGGTCGGGCTTTCAAAGATTACAAAATTTTCTATGCCGGACATTAATTGTGTTTCTTGTTCCCAAGCGTCCATAAATTCTATATTTCTAATGTCTCTGCTGTCTCCAGGAACCAGCTCTACCGTGTATGAACCTATGTGACCACCAGTTATATTGTTTGTTAAATTACCTCGACCAGAATCACTGGTTCCGATATTTCCCACGCCATAACTAATTATGCTTCCCTTTTTGCCAGTTAATTTTTGTTCAGTGGCTTGCACGGATTCAGAAAGCTGTTGCACCATCTTTCTGGTGATGTTATCTGGTGTGCCTGGAGAAAATGAAAAATTAGCATGTATAGTGTCACTCTCAGGAGTATCAAAAAATTCAAATTTCACTCTTCCTGTGGATAACAATGTTGTTGAAGCTAAAAACAAACATATGGTTGCAATTATAGTAAACCCTTTTTTATTAAATGTTTTTTCAACAATTGGTATAACCGTTTCATCTCTAAATTTATTGAAGTAAATATCAAAGGTTCTAATTGTTGTCTGCTGTTTCTGAGTAATCTTTTTCATCGATGCTCTTAAATGATGTGGCAGTATTAAAAAACATTCAATGAGACTGGCAATGATGATAAGCGTCAGGGTTATTGGTACAGCAGAAATGATGTTGCCAACATCATTGCCTACCATCAATACAGGCAGAAAGGCAGCAACCGTTGTTAACATCGCCGCTAAAACAGGTGGAAACATCCTCTGTGCCCCTAACCTGGCTGCATCAGCGTAACTCATACCTCTTCTATGGAGAGTGGTTGTATGCTCTGAAACCACTATGGCATCATCGACAACGATGCCGATACCCATGATTAAAGCGAACATACTGATCATATCAAGAGATAAACCCATTATACTCATTGCTCCAAGTGCAGCTAAAAATGCTACTGGGATACCAACTGCAACCCAAAAAGCTACCCAACCGTTAAGAAAGAAGAATAAAACAAGTAAAACCAAAAGAAGTCCAGTCAGACCATTATCAACAAGCATATCTATTCTTTGTCTTACTGAATCAGCAAACACATCATAGAGAACCACGTCGAGTGTGTCAGGATACTTCTCCGTAATAGTTTCCATATATTTCTCGACTCGGTCCTGTGACACAAGTGAGTCAGCTCCTCGGGTTCGGTAAACCACTAATCCTATAGATGAGCCTCTGTTATTAATTCTGTAGGCAGAATTTTCTTGAAAGGTTTCAGAAACTCCTGCGACATCCCCGAGATACAATTTTTCGCCTGAAGACCTTGAAATTATTTCGATTTGCCTTAGATCTGAAGGTGTTCTTGCAAGCTGATCGCTCCTAATTTGTCTAGACACACCACCAGAATTGATGCTCCCTGAAGGAATATCAATACTAGCAGCAGATAAGCTTGATGAAATCTCTTGCAGCGATAAGTCTAGCTCTCTCAGATTATCTGAAGAAATTTCAACCCATATTTCCTGATCTCTTGCACCCTCAAATTCAACATTAGCCAGTCCTAAGTTGATTAAATCATCACGCATTTGTCTGGCAAAAAACTTTAGAGTCTTCTCAGAGAATGGGCCTGATATGTCTATTCGACAAACTTCATCTCTTTGAATGGTCTGCGAAATAATGGGTTTCTCAATTTCTGTAGGAAATGTTGATATTCTTGAGACCGCTGATTGTACATCAGTCAATACTTTCGACATTGATACATTTTGATTAAAAAAGATTTGGACTTTACCCCTTCCTTCAAACGCAATGGCATTAACCTCCTTTACACCATTTATAAAACGAACTTCAGGTTCTATCGCATTAATAACGTTGGTTTCTATATCTTCTGCGCTTGCTCCAGGCCACTCAACCTGAATGGTAATCAACTCAAGACCAAAGTCAGGCATTAACTGTCGTTTTAATTGCGATAATCCATAAACACCAAAAAGGATGATCAATGCCATCAACAGGTTAGCAGCTACTTTATGATCACTGAAAAAGGAAATGATCCCTCCTTTATGACGAACGGTATCTGGAGAGTTATATTTTCTGTTTTTTTGACTGTAGTTAGAAAAAACCATTACATCACCTCAACCTTTACTCCTTCACCGGCCTCTCTGAGTTGATTGGTAACTATGATGTCATCATTTTTTATTGACGATGGGTCAATAGGAGTGATTAAAACATTGGTTTTATCGTAGCCATGAATTTTGACCATGTTTTTTGTTAGTCTGTTTTCTTTTATCAAATAAACATAGGAATCTTCATACAGTGCAGATTCTGGTACAACGATTACTGATTCATATGACTTGCCTGGCATACCAAGACGAACAAAAGCACCGGGTCTCAAAGGAGTGAGCTTGTTGTCTGGCAGATTGATTGATGCGTAAACATTAACACCACCAGTGTTTGATTTAATTTCAGCACCTATTCTTGAAATATCAGCCCTAAAAAGAAGGTCTTTTTCTCCCACAGTCCATCGAACGTCGATAGACCTGCCTGTGATAGAGTTTTTATCCTCCAATAAACGTCCATACTGTGCTTTTGAGATAGAAAACTTTACCTCTAAATTCTTTACATCGATAATTTCTCCTATTTTGTCATTAAATGTACTCACCTGTTTCCCTAAACTAGCAAGGACATCGTTAATAACACCGTCGTAAGGCGCGTAAAGTCGAGTATCTCTCAAATCTTTTTGTGCTTCAGAAAGAACCAATTCTTGTTTAGTTTTCTCGAGAAGTGCGTTGTCCCTGAACTGTTCTGATATGGATCCTTGAGAATATAGCTCTTCAGCTCTTTCGTAGTCACGCTTCATAATTTTAAATTTAGCTTCCTCCTCAACAACAGCATTGGCATATTCAAAATCATCAATAATCAAGAGCAACTCCCCTTCTTCAACAATCGCTCCTTCCTTAAAGTTATTGCCAACCTCAACAACCTGACCACCTACAAAAGCTCTTAAATCACTCCTTCTAGATGCAATCACTTCCCCATAGAGATTTAGCGTGGGTTGTATGTCCTGATACTGAGCTTCAATAGCAGAAACAGGCCAGACCTTCTCTTCTAAGACTAAGAGCTCTGGTTCCTTCTCAGTGACGTTTAAAAAGAAGATAAATAGGAAAGTGGAACCTATTAATATCATCATAGGTTTACTTGTTCTCAAGCTTTTTAAAATATATTTTTTTATGTCATTAATCATGCGTATAGGTCAACTCTAGACTTCGAGTTCGTTTATCTAATGGATTTCAAAGGTTAGAGGATAAATCGTAATGAAAACAGTTTATGTTTAGTTAATACGTTACAAAAAGTTACATGTAAATTAGGGTTTTACTAACATAAACTTAGCGTTACTTTCAGCAATAAGCGCCCCATTGGACTCAAGAATAACCTGACCCTTCATAAACGCTACTCTGGATCTTTTTTTCACACACCAGCCCTCTAAAATTACTGTTTCATCAACCGGTAAAGACTGCCTGTAACGAAGATCACATTGAGCAGTTTGTGCAACTTGGTTCTTTAAAAATAACCAATTTGCCATTACATCATCCAATAGGCTAAAAATAATTCCTCCATGAGTGGTATTTTGATATCCAACATGGTTCTCCATAGATGTGAAGCGTCCTCGACAAATATCATCATCATCAATATTGAATTTAATTTTCAAGCCAATGGGATTATCAGGACCACAGACAAAACAATTGTTGGCGCTAAAATCAATCTCACTCATATAAGCTTAAACATTCTTGAAGAGTTTTTACTTTCTATAACCCCTGCTGTGGTATCTGCAAAATGTGCCGCTAGGACTATAGTGTTCGAATCGGTTAATTCATCCACCAAATTGACACGAGTTTGATTCGATTGTTCTGGATCGTCACAAAACATTGTTGACATTGAAGGGCATGTTACCTGAATAGGGTTATGTAAAATATCGCCAGTCAATATTGCGTTACTTAGTTTGCTATTTACTTCTAGGCAATAGTGGCCAGGACTGTGTCCGGGACTCTTAATTAAATTTATATTTTTTCCCAAGTCGGTGGACTCTTTAATCAATTCAGCTTGACCTGACTGGATAATTGGCAAAACACTGTCGTCATAGACAAGACGTAGGTATTGATCGAAAGGGTTAGCGCTTTCTTTTTGTAAGTTCTCTAGTTCAAGCGGTGAGAAAAGATATTTGGCATTAGGGAATGTTGGAACCCATCTGTCATCAACTAGCCTCGTGTTCCAACCAACATGATCCGCGTGCATATGTGTGCACATTACAATATCTATATCCTCAAGAGCCAAACCATAGGCTTTCAAGTTTTCAAGATAGTGACTGGATCTATTGTTCCAATGACTGAGTATACCTTCGTTGGCTTTAGACATAGGCCCCTTTGCCGCCCTGTTTTTGTCATTGCCTATACAAGTATCAACCACAATATTTAAGGAAGGCGTTTGGATCAAGTATGAATGCATGCTGAGGATCAGCATCTGCTGATTAAAATCATAAAAAGAATGCATCCAGCTCTGATGCTGATGAAAAATCTCTATATCAATGTCAGGAAAAGCATAAATAGCTGGAAACTGCTCTACACCATCGAGAATCTTGTTTATCGAAATATCTCCAATATTAAGCGTCTTCATAAGAGGCGAGGCTAGCTTATCAATGACTCTTGGTTGGATTACTTAAAATAGAATCCAAACATACGGTCAAACCAGTCCCTTCTTCGTTTGACAACAAGACAAAAGATCAATGCTGCAAAACCCGCTATGAAACCATCAAAGCCAGCTGCATCTATAAGCTTGTCGGTGTTTTGCCTCACTGGTTGGATCCAAGATATCGCTCGTGAAGATTCTAATGCAGCTTCTAATTCAGCAACTTCTTGTTGAGCTGAACTAAGGTTAGCTCTTAATAATTGAACATTCTGGTTGGCAGTTTCTAATGCAGTTTGGGCTGCGCTGATCTCTGATTCATTATTGGTAAGTTCTGTATTGAGTTGATTGATTTCTGCATTCAGCTGATCAACTCTAGTTTGATCAGTAGCATCTATTTCTTGAATTATATTATTGGTAAGTTCTGTATTGAGTTGATTGATTTCTGCATTCAGCTGATCAATTCTAGTTTGGTCAGTAGCATCTATTTCTTGAATTATATTATTGACTTCCATCTCTAGCTCAATTATCGAACTTCTCAGATCATTACTGATTAAGTTT
>CAZVRH010000030.1:0-15950 GCA_964629335.1 uncultured Woeseia sp. | reverse complement strand
AATATAACCAGTTTCCGTAATTGTGAATTTTTGCCAAGTTATAGTTTCCGACCATACTGGGGCATTGGCCAGCAGCGTGCCAAGTTGAGCCTGAAGTTAACTCACCTTTTTCAATTAAAAGGATGTCTTGACAGCCTTCTTCTGCTAAATGGTAGAGAAGGGATACACCCATAATTCCCCCACCTACGATAACTATTTGTGCTTGATCCTTCATAGTAACCTCAAAGTATTTTATGCGTCGTTTGTAGTTTCTATCAGGTATTTGGATGCAAGTTGTCTTAATTCATCAGAGATTTTAACTGATTCACGTGTTGTTAAATCAAAGAGCACACAGGTGCATTTAAGCGTCGCTGCAACTTCATTATTACCTAGATTCTTCATCTCATAAGAGATTGTAATCGACTTGTTCCCGATTTTGATTAGTTTTGCATCGATTTCAAGTACATCGCCTACTGATACTTCTGCCTTGTAACCAATGACATGCTGAACGTCTACCCAGGCAATTTTATTTTCTGCATCGCTGGAACCGGTCCATCCAAAGATCGTGAAGAACAGATGGTAAGCAGCATCGTCAAACATCGCCACATAATGACGAGTGGTCATATGACCTAAAATGTCACACATCCAAGGGTGAGCAACGCTTTTTTGTACTAAAATCATATCAATTATGAGAGTTCTCTGAGGCCAAGCGTTTGCCTTGCTTCTGTAGGAGATTGAATTGAGCAACCCATGAGTTGAATAATATCGCAAGCTCTCTCTACCAATTGGCCGTTTGATGCAAAAACACCTTTTTCCAAATAGAGGTTATCCTCAAGACCGACTCGAATATTTCCTCCCAAGAGTACGGCTTGAGCTACCATGGGCATTTCCATGGCGCTCGTACCAAATCCAGCCCAATTACAATCATTCGGGAGTGCGTCAACCATGGTTTTAAAAGATGCGGTACTTGCTTCAGCAGCCCAGCGAATACCAAGGCATATCTGGAACAACGGCGGATGATCAAGTAACCCTTGAGTAATGAGATTCTTAGCAAAGGATAAGTGCCCAAGTTCAAAAACTTCAAGTTCTGGTTTCACGCCAATTTCCTGTAGTCTTCTAGCTCCTTGTTCCAACATGTTCGGAGTTGATATGTAGACATAATCTCCTTCAGCATAATTAAATGAACCACAATCAAGAGAACAAATTTCTGGTAAAAGTTCCTCAACATGTTTTATTCGTTCCATCATTCCAACGCAGTCTGTATTGTCAGTAAAATTCATTGGGTCTTCATCAGGACCTAGAAACAGATCGCCACCCATACCAGTGGTCAGGTTTATGATCATATCTGTATTACTCTCACGAATACGATTCACCACTTCACGATAGAGTTCAACACGTCTACTTGGTTTTCCACTATCGGGTTCTCGCACGTGAATATGAGCAATCGCTGCTCCAGCTTTAGCAGCTTCAATCGCAGCATTCGCAATTTCTTTTGGTGTAACTGGAATGGCAGGGTGTTTGCCTACAGAATCCCCTGAACCAGTTACTGCACAGCTAACAATAACATTGCGATTCATTTATGAAAATTTTAGAAATATTATTTTATTGCTCATAATACTCTTTAGAACTCCTGTGATTGATTATATCAATTTCCTTTCTTCTGCCTAGATAAATAGTGAGCGATAGGATTTTTATCATTATTTTTTATTTCTACAATCTTTAGAGGTTGCGACCTATAGATTGCTTGCTAAGGAAAATGGGAAATTCAGCACGAATTTTATCATCAATTTTATCATCTATATGTTTAGGAAAATAAGTGGTAAGAATATGATTTTTCTTCTGAATAGCCACGTCCAAAGCTTCAGGTTTTCCAGCATCATTCCATTGACCTGGACTCAAACGATTATAAAATTCAGGATAAATATATTCAGTCTGCATAACACTGATCGTTTGATCTGAACCTAGGTAGTGGCCCTTTTCATTTAGACAGACATCTTTGATCTCATCAAAACCGAGTGTCTCTTTGTTTACAGTTAGACCTTTTACCATTCGCATACTGGCACCTAGAACATCGTTATCGAGCAAAAAACTCTCTAAGCAAGCACCTAAAAGACTGGAGTACATACCTGCGGATTCATACACAATGTTTGCTCCAGAGAGAGCGCTGGCCACCACATTTGAAGCGTGCTCAGCACCGCCTTGAAAATCAGGCAATTTGGCGTCTGACATTCCAGCTCCAGTTCCCATAGGTAAGTCAAAGTGCTGACCTATCTGTGCACAGGCAGCAGATAAAATGCCTTGTTCAGGCGAGCCGCCACTCATGGCTCCTGTTCTTAAATCTGATACAAATGGCCATGTGCCCAATATTGCAGGAGCACCAGGCTTAATGGCATTGACATACACCAAACCACCAAGACATTCTGCCCATGCTTGGGATACCGTACCAGCAAGGCAGGGTGGCGCGGTAGCTCCTGCTTGACCGGCTGATAGTAAGAGCACTGGCATACCTCCTTCTACTGCTATGCGAAGGCATTCCAAGGATTCTTGAGCAAATTTCATTGGCGGCACAACAAAGCAATTAGATTGGCTTACAAATGGCCTTCTTCTCCAAGTTTCTTCATCACCGGCTATCAAATGCAAGAGTTGAAGTGTTTTCTCAAGATGATCTGCTTTTGTCCAGCTGGAGCCAACATGTTTGGCGGTGCCCATTACACAGTTATAGGTTGTGTTTAGATCCATTTCATAATTATCTTTGATGTCAGTCAACACACAAGTGCGTTGAAATAGATGTATGTGTTCACAAGTGTCTGCAATGCGAGCCATATCGTATAAATCTTGAGCCTCTGCATCGCGATAATTTTTGGTTTTTGCATCCGCAATCATAACTGCAGCACCTGCAGTAGCAAAGTACACACGACTCCCAGTGATTAGTAAATCATTTGCTGGATTTTGTGCATATAAAGTCAAATCCTGATTGCTCATTTTAATAGCTTTTTTTACTATCTCTCGTGGCATACGAAGTCGACCGTCCTCGCTCATGACGGCTCCAAAAGCTGTACAAGTTTCAATACAATGAGGGGTCGGTTCATTAAAGCCAATTTCTTCTAAGATACGAAAACTGTTTTCAACTATATCTGCAACACCTTCGTCATTCAGTGGTTTGTATTGACCGCCAAACTCTCCTGCATGAACGGGCTTTAATTGTTCTGATAAGGGCGCTGATCGGAGTGCAACTTTGGCTTTACGACCACCGCTTCTTTGAACCATTGTTAATTCCTCCTGGATGCTACTTATTGTTAATAGTTATCACTCAGTTTTACGATTTATTCTAATCTAGTCAATTGAATTTTTTGAGTTGGATTGATTAGAGGGAAATTGGATTCAAGCTTGGTTTAAATTAATATTCTTGAAGACTTCTTTAATGACTCCTAAATGATCTTGATTGGCTTGGAATTTTATGGCGATTCCTCCTTGTTCCTTCCATGCTTTAATGTTATGAGGCCTATCATCTATTAATACGTTGCGTTTATTTTGATACATTGCGTATTTATCTTTGTCTCTATCAATAAATATCTCTGATGGCTTTGGGTTCAGATTATTTTTAATCCAAACTCTTTTCCAATGGGCACAATTTTCTTCATCCCCATCCAGAGGCGATGAGAGTATAGAATAGGCACCTGAAAACTCTACGGTCATTGCAATCAATTCATCACAACACCATGTTTTTGGAATGGTCCCAAAAAAATCACTACCAATGATAGCGTCCAGTGTATGCGCCAATTCAGAAGGGCCTAAATCTTTCCAATGGTTAACTTTTGCAAAATTGGAGAAGGCGCCAAAAAAGTCAGCAAGCACACCGTCCATATCCAGAAAAACAATGGGCTGATTGTCCATGGAGGCTATATGCTTGAGAGCTTGATGCCAAAAAATCTTGAAAGAGCAATCACTGGACGCCATTGCCAAGGCAGAGTATAAGTTCTTTTACCGGATTTAATCGCCTTCACCATTTTTTTGGCTGCGACATCAGTCTCCATAAGGAACGGCATTTTAAATTCATTGACGTCAGTCATTTCACTTTTTATATAACCAGGACATATTGTTGTGACTTGTACATTGTATTTTTTAAGGGTCGCCCTCCATGAATCACCCAATCTCCTTACCGCAACTTTCGAGGCAGAATATCCACCAAAGTAGGCAGGTGCTGTAAAGCTTGCAAGGGAAGACATAATTACAATAGCACCCAATTTTTTTGCTTTCATTGTTGGCACAAAAGGAACAATAGAGTTGGTTACACCGATTATATTAATATTTAGTGTTTGATTAATTTTTGAAGGGTCTCCTGAGGAGAGACCGTCTGAGAAAGCCACTCCTGCATTAGCGATAACAACGTCAATTCCTTCGTTTCCAAAGGCTATAAAATCTTTGGCAACTGATATCGATTGTTCTGTATCCGTAACATCAAGCGAATATGTTTTTACATTCTCTGCACCTAATTCCAAGCATTTGCTTCTGATTACTTCCAGTTTCTCTGATCGTCTTGCTGCAAGCCCAAGAATTGCACCTTCGCTAGCATATTCCTCAGCAATTGCTGCCCCAATGCCACTGCTGGCACCTGTAATAAATATTTTTTGATTCGATTTCATTATTCTGTTCCCTGTATTTTAGAAGATACAATTTATCTTAATTGCATCATTCTTGCATTGATTTGATGGTTTCTTCAATCAACCAGATTCTATCTTGACCCCAAACTGTTAGCAGGTTTTCTTCTGCAGAGCTCAACAATGATATTGTAGGAACTCCCCATTTACCAAGTGAAAACAGAGTTTCTCTATTGTGAGTGGTGTCTGCTTTCCACTCTGGAGAATCCAGAACGATTTTTGCTTCTTTCCAATCTAAACCTATTTCATTAATAATTGTTTGTAGAGAGCTATCTAGATAACCATGTTTGCCCTCAGCCCAAACAGATTTTGCAAAGCCATGTAAGTATTCTTCTTCTTTGTGGTTATCTTTGGCGTATTCAAACAGTGAATAACATCGCTCTACCGCTTTTCCCACCGGATCAATAATATTTCCAAAGGGGATGTTATGTTCCTCAGCAATTCGTTTACAGTCTTTGATAATGTAAATGCCTTTTTCTGGATTGATTTGCATACCTCTCATTACCATTGGCAGGATAATTTTATATCTAAGTTCTACGTTATATTTATCTCGAAGTTTGGCCAAAGGCTTCATGGCTAGATAGCTATAAGGACTTCTTAGAGACCAATAAATATCAATATACAGCTTGTTTTCTTGATTGTTTTCTGAGCATGGGGATTCATTTTTAACGATTAACCAGTCTCGATGATTTTTCTTTGCTCCCAATTCATTAAGGCGTTTTTCAAGATATGGTAACCGATCAATGCCCCAGTAACATTCTCCCTCATAGGCGAAAACACCACCGAAATAATGACCCATTTTCTTTCTAGTTCGATCATTTTTTTCTAAGATTGAAGATAATTTGTCATCAGGGATTATCTCCTTTTTGTTACTCATGTTATTAAGCTCATCAGAGTTTTTAGACCAAATTAATTCACCCACTCGTACAGCATGGTCTGCAAACAGTTCTGGTTCAGTGTTTATTAAAATGGATTGAGCTAACCTTATGGTCTGATCATCAATTTCGTTAGTCAGTGGTTTGAAATTAAGGTTGAAATAAGGCGCAATCATAGTTGCATCTTTGACACTGTGTTGCTGATACATTTCGGGCTCAGGAGTAGAAGATTCAGGTGGCAGGTCAACCACGAGAGGTATAAGGTCAATATCATATTCATCGATCAAAGGTTTGAGTATTTGGGCACATAAATGACTATAAGGGTCATTCACTTGATGGAAGTAATAGACTTCATGAGGCCGTTCTTCCTTTTGCCGTTGTTGCTCTCTTTTTGCTCGAACCTTTTTTTGCGTGTCAGGATCGAGCATATACCTAATGTATCGATTGCGAAGCTCAAGATTTAACCACTTAAAAATATTCATGCGGTCTATGCTAGAGCTGGAAGTACTTTTTCCCCTATCATCTTCAGTCCTGTCATAGGATTATCAAACAAACGTATAGATAAATCTGTCATTCCAGCTTGTTTAAACTCATAAAATCTTTCAAGCTCTCTATCAATGTCATCTAAATCGCCAGCTGAGCTTAAATCAGCTACCAATTTTGATACAAGCTCTTCAGGAACATTTTCTATGACACCCGATCGACTGATATAGGCTTTTGCAAATTCATTCTCAGGTCCAGCATTATAGTTATCTATGACAATCTGAGCCTCTTCTTCACTGAGGAAGTGATGAAGAGAAAAAGGAGGTAGCAAGGATCCACGAAAGATTAATTCCCTTCTAGCCTCTTTGAATGATTCTTCTTTATCTTCTTTAATATGCCAAGCCCAGAAATTCCCAATCCTAAAGTCATCAATTGACTCCTCTCTTTTTGCAAGACCTGTTTTAATATCTTTCATGGCGTCTTGCAGCATTGGTAGAGCGACATCACTCATTTGGAGACCGTCAGCGTATTGACCACCAAGTCTAAGCATTTGTGGTTCAGTTGAGCAGGTATAGATTTTTGGTCGATCAGATTTTGCCCATGTAAAGCCTTGCATATAAGGTCTTGTAATTTTGAAAATATCACCTTCGAATTTTAAATTAAATTTTTTTTCTGATGCGCTTATCAAGATTTCAACCGCTTCTTGAACTGCCCTGATAATGCGAAATGGTTGCAAACCAGGACAGCTATTTTTTACGCATGAAAACTTCATTGCTCCAAGTGTTCCACCCCCTGCGCCAACAGCAATGATTGCTCTACCATCAGAGAGTTCGTTTAGAGTGAGAAGTGCGTTAGCCATTTTAAGCGGATGCATTTCAAAGGGGCTTACTGCCAGTGGCCCAAGAAGAATTTTTTTTGTTTGTTGTGCTGCAGGAATTAAACTCATAAAGGCATCCCATTGTTGATGATAATTGGAAGACCAGAGAGCTCTGACTCCATATTCTTCAGCTTTCACAGCAAGTTCAGCAAGTTCGTTAGGATGCAAATCAGGTTCAAGTATGATTTCTATATCCATTGATTATTTTTCTAGGCGTTGATGATCCCAAACAACCTCATTTTCATTTTCATCTCTGGCTAACTTTCGAGCAACAACAAAAAAAGCATCAGATAATCGATTGAGATATTGGAGAGAAAATGGATTGACCTCTTTTTCAGAAGCCAGTTTTACTAATGCTCTCTCAGCTCGTCTGCAAATTGCTCTAGCAAGATGTGTTTGAGAGGATTGAAGGTTGGCTCCAGGAACGACGAATTCTTTTAATGGAGGCAGCTCACTATTAATCTTTTCTATGAAAACTTCGATTTTTTTTATCTTTTCTTCACCGATATTTTTAAATTCTGGCGCTGACAACTCTCCAGCAATATTGAATAGGTCTTGCTGTGTATTTACTAAGAACTGTTGAATTTCTTCAGAAATATCTTCTTGTGTAACTAACATTCCAATTACGGCGCTTAACTCATCGAGAGAACCGTACACTTCAATTTGTTGGTCATATTTTGGTACACGTTGATTTCCACCAAGGTCCGTGGTTCCATCGTCCCCTTTTTTTGTAAAAATTTTTGTTAAACGATTACCCATTTATTTATCTTAGCGTTTATTTATATTATTAAGCAAAAAAGTTATTTGTTGGGAAAATAAACAAACCCAATATTCATTTTTCTGTCAGGTGTTATGTAGCCATTTGCCAGCGTATATTTTTCATTAGTGAGATTAATGATTGAGCCATTGAAAGTCCATTTATTGTTTAAACGGTATTGAATAGTAAGATTAGCTAAAGTATAAGCATCAAGAACGATGCCTCCAAAATCTTTCCTCGAAGAATTTTTTTCTACATTTAAGTTGAGAGTGACTTGTTCCACTGTCCGCCTTAAACCCACATTAAAGGAATTTTTGGGTCGACGGAGCAGCTGTGTGGATGTGGTTAAATTTTTAGGGTCTTGTAGTGTTGCATTGATGCTTAGCATCCAGTTGGCTATATTTTTTTGAAAGATAAAATCAATACCAGAAGTTTTGGATTCTTCAATATTATAGAGTCTGAAATCACTGTAGTTAAAAGCAATCAGATCTTTGATTCTATTATCAAAGTAACGCAGATCAAGATTGGTTGAAGAATTAGGTTGGTAGCTGAAGCCAAAACTTATTTTTTCTGAGTATTCTGGTCGAAGTAAAGTGTTGCCACCAAATCCATAAAGATCAAAAGAAGAAGGGGTTCTATATGCCTCACCGGCATTGAATAGTAATCTCATTTTAGGGCTAATACGATGACCGTATTCTAGGTTCCAGCTGATTTTATCTTTTATACCTTCTTTGTTATTTAGTCTTAAGGCTATGAGCAATTGGTTTTCCCCCGAGGAGAACATATTTTCTAGAAATAGGGCATTGTTATTCAAGCTAGAATCAATATCTAAACCATAATTACTGGCCGCAAAGTCTTCATTTTCAAAAATGATCCCAGTTAACAGCTGGTTTTTGTTATTCCATTTCAGTCTATTTTTCCATTCTAGAATGAATCTTCTGGAGTGATTGAAATCATTAATATCATTCTGATCTAGAAGATCTTTATTCATCCCTATATGAAAATACGAGGACCAGGTTTCATTTTTTTGTTGATCCAAATTGACACTCATGGCGGTGTTATGAAAATCTTGGCTTATTGGGTTGAGTAAGAAATCAAGGTAGTTGGTTGTTCCTTGGCTGTTCCAAATATTGACTTTGAAACTTGACAGATCCGATTGTTTATCAAAGAACCATTTGATGGATGTATTATCATGATGATTATTAATATTGCTCCCTTCTTTGCTAGGGAAGCCATCGGTATCGTAATGATTGAATTGCAATCCCAGATTACCTTCTAAAGATTGAGTTGACATAATAAGGTTCGTTATTTTTGTGTTATCTGAACCGTATTTAAATCCAACATTTAACCCATCTATATCACGTTTCGTAAAAATATGGATTACCCCTCCAACGGCATTTGATCCATACAAAGAGGCTCTTGGGGATTTAACTATTTCAATTCTTTCAATCATATCTGGGTGAATATTCTGAATCGCGGCTACACCCGTTGCAGAATCATTGATGGCTATTCCATCCACCAGAATTAAGACTTGATTACTGTTAGAGCCTTGCACAAAAAGTGAAGTTAACTGTCCAGGTCCACCATTAGTGGAAATATTAATGCCCCCAACAGAACTGAGTAATTCAGCAATGTTGTTGACTCCCGATAGTTCAATATCTTGCTGGTCAAGTACAGTAACGGGAACAATAATATCATCAATTGATAATTCACTTTTCGTGGCAGTAATAATGAGATCTTCGATGGTTAAAGGGTTGGCGGTTGCAACCCCATATTGGATATAAGTCATAAGAAAAAATAGGATGGCTAGCTTCTGTCTCATTAATAGTCTCTGTTTATGTATCGTGAGGTGGATAGGTTAAACCCATAATGAGATAGCGTACCCACCGTACTTTATTATTGAGCAGGTCTCCGGGCTGACGAGATTTCTTCTCCTCTTAACCTTCCCATCTATTGACAGTGGTTGAAAACTGAAAGTCTTCCAAATAGGAGCTAACTCGATCACCGTTGCGGGGGCAGCGTTGGATTTTTTGTCACCAACTTCCCTAACAGTTCATCAACTGAAACTCAATAAGCTTATATTAATATCTATTGGTCGGATTGTAAATTAGGGTTGTAATCGAGTAACCACCCAATCACTGGAGGCTTTGAAACCTGAAGAAGCTTTAATAAGTGTTCTCTTAAAAAATAATCGATCGTGAAATCGATCTTTTTGGTTTAACCATAATTCAATTTCGCTGATCCAGATCCGGTATCCACCCCAGAAATCTGGTCGAGGAATTTTAATAATTGATGATTTTAGATCTTTATCTTTGATATTGAATTTCTCCATGATTTTTTGGAAGCGATTGTCCATTGATTTTCTATCTTCAACATTTTGACTTTGATTGCTTGCCCAAGCTGATATCTGGCTGCCAAGATCTCTGGTGGCAAAATAATTATTACTCTCATCTTCTGGGGATTTGCTTATTACTCCTCGAACTCTGATTTGATAACCAAAAGTATCCCAGTGAAATAAGGCTGAACATCTATTATTCAATTCAATTTCTTTGGATTTACTTGACTTGTAATTTGTATAAAAAACTAAATACCCTAATGCTTCATTGATCTCTTTACAAAGAACCATTCGAGAATTAGGGCAACCTTGAGAGTCAGTGGTTGATAATGACATAGAAGTCGGGTTGGGCTGAATTTCTGATTGCACGACTTCATTCATCCATTCTTTTAGAATGAAGACGGGATTCTTAATATCACTTTTTCTTATCTCAGAGACCATAAACTATATTGATGATTTGCTATAATTATTACTTCAACTGAATAATAGATTCAGATTATCAATAATAAGAAGTTAAATACAAAAACAAAATGATTATTCTTTGTAAATAGATGAAAGATTTAGAAAAATTAAGATCACAGCTTAGTGAAGTGGATTTAAAGATCATAGATCTCATCCGTAAGAGACATCTGTTGGCAGAAGAAATAGGAGCCTATAAAAGAGAAAAGGGTCAACCCACTAGAGACTATATAAGAGAAAAGCAGGTCATTGAATTGGCTCAGTCTCACGCAAAGAGTTTGGATGTGGATACAGAGTTGATTGTCGATTTGATGCAGCTTTTGATAAAAAGCTCACTAAAAACACAGGAGTTTGCCAGAGTAAAAGAAGAAGGCGAGGGCAGTGGCAAAAAAGCTCTTGTGATTGGTGGAGCAGGAAGAATGGGGGGGTGGTTTGCTGAGTTTTTAATGCTTCAAGGCTACAGCGTGGATATTGCAGATCCAAATTCTAATGAGTCTTTGAAAAATCATTACAAAACTTGGGAAGAAACTGAAGATGATTACGCGATCACAGTTGTGGCAGCACCTTTAAGGCAGTCGATAGACATACTGAAAGGAATGCTTAACTCAATTAGACAGGGTATAGTTTTCGATATTGGATCGATCAAATCACCTATTCATAATGTGTTAAAGGATATGGCAGATCGTGGAATGAGAGTAACATCCATTCATCCTATGTTTGGTCCGGATAGTGATTTATTGACTGGCAAGCAGATTATTTTTATGGATATTGATCAACACAATACCCACCAGCAAGTTAAAAAATTATTTGAATCAACCACGGCTCAATTGATTGAGATGTCTATCGAAAATCATGATTATGCAATTTCTTACGTTTTGGGTTTATCTCATATTATTAATATAGCGTTTGCCAAGGTGTTAGCATCTAGCGACGAGGAAAGAGAATCACTTCCTGACTTATCTAGCACCACTTTTAAAGATCAATTGAATGTTGCAAAAAGAGTCACTGACGAGAACCCACATTTGTATTTTGAAATTCAGCATCTAAATGAACATAGTTTGAAAACTATTAGAGAGCTTAATACTGCGATAAGCGATATCACTGAAGCAATTACACAAGGTCAGGAAGAAGAATTTGTAGCTATGATGGAAAAAGGCCATTCATATTTCACTAAGAATAAATAAATTTAGGAATTAAGAAATGAAAGACTTAATTTTTGATGATGGTTTTCGAGCCAATGTTGGTATTGTAATTTTTAATCAAGATCAGCAAGTTTTTTTTGCAAAAAGAAGATATCAGTCGGGTTGGCAATTTCCTCAAGGGGGAATTCAATTAGGGGAAAATCCTACAAAAGCGATGTTTAGAGAGCTTACTGAAGAAACCGGACTACCTGAGGAAAGTGTAGAGCTTACTTATGTTTCAGACAATTGGTATCAGTATCACTTGCCTAAAAAGAATATACGAAAGACGACAAATGGGATCACTGTAGTGGGCCAAAGACAAAAGTGGTTTTTATTAAAATTAAAAGACGAAACAAGCAATATTTGTTTGAACGCCAGTCCTAAACAAGAATTTGATTCATGGGAATGGATAGATCCAGAGGTATCGATAAAACGAGTCATTGGATTTAAACGGAAGGTTTATGAACAAGTCATCGACGAATTTAAGCCTTTTATACAAGCTTAGAACTTTTTATAATGATTTTTTAAACTTTAATATAAATACAGACATGCAAGAGCCGCCAATTATATTTACAGATTCCGCTGCACTTAAGGTGGGGTCACTTTTGAAAGATGAGAAAAACTCCGATTTGAATCTAAGAGTCTATGTCACTGGGGGCGGTTGTGCTGGATTTCAATACGGTTTTTCCTTCGATGAAAATAAAGAGGATGGCGATACAACAGTTATAAAACAAGGCGTCAGCCTTATTGTTGATCCAATGAGTATCCAATATCTCATGGGGGCTGAAATAGATTTCCAAGAAGATCTTCAAGGTGCACGATTCGTTATAAAAAATCCTAATGCTAATACAACCTGTAGTTGTGGGTCATCATTCTCTTAATGAGAATTTCTTGAAAAGAACAGTCTATGTTAATGGCTCTTTTGTAAAAGAAGATCAGGCTTACATCTCAATCTTCGACAGAGGATTTTTATTTTCTGATTCAATTTATGAAGTCACCAGTGTCATAAACTCAGAGTTAATTGATAGCCACAAACACTTAAAGCGGCTCAGAGACTCTCTCCAATTCTTGCGTATTCAGTTAGAGATTACGGATGAAGAGATTGAGAGTATCCAGGAAACATTAATAGAAAAGAATGACCTAGATCACGGGGTTATTTATTTGCAAATTAGTCGAGGCTCAGAGGATAGAGATTTTTTATATTCAGATCATTTAGAGCCATCTGTAGTGATGTTCACACAAAGAAAAAATTTTTTTCAAGATCCAAAAGCACGAGAAGGTATTTCCGTAATTACTCAAGAGGATAATCGATGGACATTCAGAGATATAAAAACAACTTCACTGCTGAGTAGTGTGATGGCAAAAAATGAAGCAAGGCGCAACGGTGCTGATGATTCTTGGTACACCAAAGACGGGTTTGTCACTGAAGGTGCTTCAAGTAATGCATTCATTGTAGGGCTGGACAATGTAATTCAAACTCACCCATTATCAAAGGACATCCTGCATGGCACTACCAGATCAACAGTATTTGAAATAGCTGAATTATTAAATTTAACCGTTAAAGAAAAATCTTTCACTGTCAAAGAAGCGATAGAATCAGCTGAGGCATTTATCACTGGAGCAGGAACTTTAGTTATCCCTGTAATAAAAATAAATCAAAAGATAATTGCTGATGGGCAACCGGGAAAGATTACAGCTGCAATTAGAGAAAAGTATTTAGAAGTTGCTATGGAGAATGAATTTCTCCAAGCCTAACTTTTTTTCTTGATCCAGTAATACTTGATAGATCTAAAGCTTGTTCCTTTAATCTGAGATATGCTAAGTAAGCAAAACCTGATGCTTCTACCCATTGAGAATCCATTCCCCATTCCTCTGTTTTAAATAATTTTCCTTGGTAAAGTTTTTTTATTCTTTCAATAAGATATTCATTCTTTGAGCCACCTCCACATACTGCTGCTTCGTTAATAGAACTCAATGAATTTAGATAATCTGAAATAATTCTTGCGCTCAACTCTGTAAGTGTTGATTGAACATTTTGTGGTGCTATATTTCTTTGGGATTTCTTTAATTTTGTTTTTATCCAGTCAAGATTAAAGTAATCAGATCCAGTACTTTTAGGTGGGCCCATGTTTAAGAAATCGTCATTAAGGAATGAGTTTAGGAGATATTCATCAGTTTGACCCTGTCTTGCCCATCGACCATCTTTGTCATAATTTGCTATTGCATGAGCTTGAATCCATGAGTCAAGCAGAACATTTCCTGGACCCAGATCGTGACCTCTTAGTGGTTGGTCGTCCAATATACTGATATTTGAAATACCGCCAATGTTAATTACCGACCTATTTTTATTAGGCATTCTAAACAACCAGGAATGAAAAATGGGCGACAATGGAGCGCCTTGACCACCTGCAGCTATGTCAGCACCTCTGAAATTAGCAATGCATTTCAACCCTGTTCTAGATGAGACAAGGTCGGCATCACCAATTTGAATACTTCTGGGAATCTTTGCATTTGGAAAATGACCGATGGTTTGGCCATGAAGACCAATGGCCTCTACCTCACTTTTTTTTATTCTGTAAATTTTGAGTAATTGGTTGACTGCGTTTGAATACTCGACTCCAAGATTGTAATCCAGTTCAGTGATTTCTTCAGGTTCCCTTGCTTTGCTATCTCTAGTGATTTTTAAAATCTTAGTTCTTAAATGATTTGGGAACTCAATGCTTGTCGCTCCCACAATATTGAAGTGATTGCCCTTAATAGTAATAGCGACCAGATCAATTGCATCGACACTTGTTCCAGACATAATTCCGATGTAAATATTGTTCATTGGAGGATCTGTTTCAATCATTTATGTACCGGTTATTTAATCATCTATATAATAACAATTCATGCCATCGATTAATGAACAACTTAAAGAACTCAAAAGAGGCACAGAAGAAATTCTTGTCGAAAAAGATTTTATTGAAAAAATTAAATCAAAAAAACCTCTGAAAATTAAAGTTGGGTTCGATCCAACTGCCCCTGATCTACATCTTGGCCATACCGTCATCATTAATAAAATGAGGCAGTTTCAGGAATATGGCCATGAGGTCATTTTTCTAATTGGTGACTTTACTGGAATGATTGGAGACCCTTCTGGCGTTAATCAAACCAGGCCAGTGTTATCTAGGGAGGAGGTCGATGAGAACGCAAAGACTTACAAAAAACAAATTTATAAAATTTTAGATAAAGACAGGACCAGAATCGAATTTAATTCGAAATGGATGAAAAAAATAACTTCTACTGAACTGATTGAAATTGCTTCAAAATATACTGTTGCCAGGATGTTAGAGAGGGATGATTTTAAACAAAGATTCAAATCAGAGAGCCCTATTTCAGTCCATGAATTTCTCTATCCATTAATCCAAGGATACGATTCAGTAGCTCTAGAAGCCGATGTTGAAATGGGGGGTACAGATCAAAAATTTAACCTTCTTGTGGGAAGGCATCTTCAACAAATTTATGATCAAAAACCACAGACGATAATAACCCTCCCGTTATTAGAAGGTCTTGATGGCTCCAAGAAAATGTCTAAATCTGCTGGTAATTTCATAGCATTAACCGACACGCCTGATGATATGTTTGGTAAGGTTATGTCACTTTCAGATGATTTAATGTGGACTTATTTCGAATTAATAAGTTCCTTGAATCTGGATGAAATTCAGAAGCTAAAGAAACGTGTAAAAAATGGGAAAAACCCTCGCGATATAAAGTTTATTTTAGCCGGTGAAATAGTTGCAAGGTTTCATAATGACTTGGCAGCTAGAAAAGCCAAAGAATCTTTCCTTAAACGTTTTCAAAAAGGCCAAGCTCCCGATGAAATACAGTCGGTTACTATCAACTATAAAGATATTTCTATAGATGAACAAAAAATTAATCTACCAAGGCTGTTATTATTAACTGATTTGGTCCCTAGTATTTCAGAAGGTCATCGTGCTATAAAGGCCCGATCTATAAGGCTGGATGGTGAAAAAATAGAGAATTCTCAACCTGATATTCAAATCAATCAAAAATTTATTCTTTCTTTTGGAAAGAGAAGGTTCGTAAAAGTCGAATTTATTTGAATTAGAGGTTGATAATCCTACCAGTAACACTACAATTGCAGGTTCGTCTGAATGATATTCAGCAAAGCGTTCTTTAAAAATAAAAATTTAGGTAATTTGTGTGGGTGCTCGTATCGACTAATAGTCAATGGTGCGAGCAAAACCATCAAATATTTTTTGTAATTTTGTGAGCACGAATCAAATTAAAAATAATAATATGAAGAGTTTGATCCTGGCTCAGATTGAACGCTGGCGGCATGCTTA
>CAZVRH010000029.1:0-16677 GCA_964629335.1 uncultured Woeseia sp. | reverse complement strand
TTATTGATACCGAACGACAAATGAGTTTTTTCACTCTTGGTGGATTAATGGCAGTCCACTCAGAAGGTCGTGACCGAAATTCAATATGGCAAGCCATGAAACGAAAAGAGGTCTTTGCAACCACCGGGCACAGGATCCTAGTCTGGTTCGATTTAATACATGAAAGCGGTGTCTTACCCATGGGTTCTACAACACAGCAATCTGAGAATCCAACATTTAGAGTAAAAGCTATGGGATCGTTCAAACAGTTACCAGGTTGCCCTGATTATGTTAAGGAAGCCTTAACAAGCAGACGACTGGAAAAACTGGCTGATAATGAATGTTACCACCCTTCCGATGATCGATACCGCTTAGAACGAATTGAAATCATTCGAATCAAGCCTCAGATCAATTCTGATGAAGATCCTATTAATCTTATTGAAGATGTTTGGAAAAGCTTTTCATGCGATCCTGAAAGTGTTGAATGCAATGTGGAGTTTACTGACGATGAATTCAAAATGAATTCAAGAGACACTGTTTATTACGCAAGAGTTATTGAAGAAAATACGCCATTAGTTAATGGCAGTAACTTACGGACAAAATTTGACGATGAAGGCAATGCAATTTCTGTCGACCCTTGTCATGCTGATTACCGTCTAGATTATACCGATCAGTGTCTTGGGCCAGGCGGTCATCGGGCATGGTCTTCGCCTATTTTTGTTGATTACAAAGAAAAAGAGGTTGTTGCGACAATTGTTGATGAACCTAACACTGACCTAGAGACAAACAATGTTCTCACCGGGCAACCTACGATTAACTAAAAGAGAATTTCTCAGATACAGCACAAGTCTATTAAGTACTGCTGTTCTACCCTACCCTTATCAAGCCGCCTTAGCTAAAGATCATTGGGATGTAATTGTAATTGGTGGAGGCACCGCTGGACTGCCGGCAGCCATCTTTGCTGCCAAACGCGGTTTGAAAGTATTGGTTATTGAAAAAGCTTCAGTGATAGGCGGCACCTTATTTGTATCTACAGGACAAATTTCAGGAGCCGGTACTGTTTTTCAGGAAAGAAAAGGGATTCAGGACTCACCCGATCAGCACTACGAGGATATTATGAGAATTAATAATAATTCCTCCGATCCCATTCTTACAAGGATTCTTGTTGATAATGCGGGTCCGACAATTAACTGGCTTGCAAAAAACGGATACACTATTTTTGAAAATCACCCGGTTAAAAAAATGGCTCACGATGCTTTCTCGGTAGCACGATATCAACAAGGACCTAAAGGAAGCACCAGTCCTTGGGGTGGAGGGATAGCGATATTAAATGTCTTAAAGCCAATTGTTGAACAAGAGATCAGCAAAGGTTCTATTACCGTGCTCTTAGAAACAAGTGCAAGCGATCTTATTCAATCTTCGGATGGCGGGATCAAAGGAGTGCTCGTTGAGAATAATGAGGGCAAGCTTCTGGAATACAGAGGTCAAAAGGTGATTTTAGCTTCAGGGGGCTGTGCCTCTAACCCTAGACTTTATGAAGAATTACATGGGGTCCCACTATATTGCCAAATGGCCTACCCCCAAAGTCAAGGAACCGGACTTATTCTAGGTCAGTCAGTGGGAGGTTATCTTAGAGGCGGAGAAAAATATTCGCCTCTCTATGGAATGATTCTATCGGACGATAAAGTGCCCTCCACGCCTTACGGAGTTGTAAGGAATGCGATCGAACGATTACCTTGGGAAATCTTAGTCAACTCGGAAGGAAAACGCTTTGTCCAAGAAGATCACCAAAGTATTGATCACATAGAGCATCGTATCGGTGATCAATCTGCTCATAGACACTGGGCCATCCTGGATCAAAAAATGCTTAACGAGATGCCTCAAATGATTTATGACTGGCCGAATAAAAGAATCATCAATGAATCCAACAACCAACTTATGTTTAAAACTGCTTCCAGTATTAGAGATCTGGCTATAAAAACTGGGTTGCACCCACTTAATCTTGAATCCGATGTTCAAGAATACAATGACAATCTTAGCAACAAACGTGCAGATGCATTTGGCAGGAAGCATCGTCCTCTACCTATACAAGAGGGTCCGTTCTATTCCATCAGGATGAGCGGTTGGAGTCTGTGTTCTTTTGCCGGATTAGGAGTTAATGGAAATTTTGAAGTTATAAAACCTTCAGGAGAACCAATCAAGAACCTCTATGCGATAGGAGAAGTTATCGGCTTTGGAGCAACTTCTGGGAGCGCCTATGTCAATGGGATGGGTGTTACACCAGCACTTACGTACGGGAAGCTATTAGGAGAGAAAATATAGTTGGCTTAGTGGCTTTTGCTGTAAGGCAGATACTTTTGAGCCATTTGCCATCCTGCAAAGAAGACCCCAGAAAAAACAATGGTGCTTGCCATTAACCTTAAATCAAAAGGAATCGCTAAAACATAAGTCTGAGCAAGTGAGACAGCTCCAAGCCCACTAATAAAGACGCCAAGATTTACAACTATATGCCAAATAAAAACACTTGATACAGCCGAGGTTAACAACGATGAAAGAGAACCTTTATGAAGAATATTTGATAGAAAACCTATCAAAATCATAGTGCCGTAGACAAAAATCATGGTTTGCCCATAAAAGCCGAGAATTAAATCTGATAAAAATAATATGGTCACCGGTAAAGCAAGTTGAATTGTCTTGTTCTCAGTCATAAAAGGCATGAAAACTGCCATTGCAAGAATTGGCGTAAAACTTGGTGGGAGAACAAATCTCGCTAAGAAAATACAAACAAGTATTAAGAAGGATGATTTTAAAAACTCAGAAATTTTCATAGATGCGCCTAATTTTTATCAAGATTATATCAAAGGACTGCATAAAAACTAATGAATTATTAATCCTTTTATAGTGGATAGACCAATTTAAATTTCTCCACGATGACGGGCATATCGTCAGAACATCTTTTATTATAGTCTGAGAGAATCCCATTCCAGTAATCACGGTGGAGAGGAACCCATATTTCTGGATCTCTTACCGGTGGTCCATCAATACTTGTAATTTCATAATCTATCTGACCAAAAGTGGTTTCAATTACCTCTGTCACTTGAACAATGAGCTCTGGTTTACCATCGTAGGATAAAAGGATAATGGGCAGCCCAGTCTTTGTCATTGGAAGATTTTCTGCCTCCATAATCCAAGGCAGCGAAAATGTACCCACTTTTTCACCGTCCTTTATAAAGCCAATAATTAAACCCGTAGTTTCTTCGTCAATACCGATTGATCGAATTTGATGATCCTTAGCCAGTGCAGGAATTTGCTCTATCGCCTTATTCCAAAAAATATCGATGGGTTCTAAACTCGGATTTTTTTCCGCCCCAGTGCCTGTAATAGCAAATATACGATTTATAAATTTTTTCATAACGAGAAGAATTGCATGATAGAATTTTGCATATATATGAGACAGTTATCAAATAGATTTTTAGTCCTGTGAAAAACAACCTCCAGTTAAAATCTCTGGCCATGATGGTTGGTCTATTAGCATTGTCAATAAGCGACCCAACTCACTCTCAATTTGAAGCCAATAATGCAATCGCTGAACTCTCTGTGCTTCAAGACCAGCTTGATAGTGAAAATATTAATGAACGCTCTATTAAGGACGTTAGAGAGAGATCGGTTGCATTGAGAGCTGATGCCCTTCGTTGTGTGGATGAAATTGAACCCCAAGTAGAGACTCTTAAATTAGAAGTTGAGGCTTTAGAGCAGATCAATCCAGAAGTAGATATTGAGATCTTTGAACGACTCTCGGATGCCAGAAATAAACTCACCAAAGAAGACGCTACATTGAAAAACTGTTCACTAACAGTGGTTAGATCGACACGAATTATTGATCTTTCGAATAAATTACTCAATGAGTTAACTACAGAACTGCTCAGCGAAAAAGGCACAAATATTATTGAAGCCATAACCACATTACCAAACCAAATTGCCCAGCTACCAGAACTGTTTCTCGACAATGCCATTGAAAGAATCAATTCTCAAAGCCTTGTGTTTTTACTGTTGTTCTTAATTTTTGGCTTTAGCTTTGGATTTTTCATTGGCGATCAAATTAAGAAAATCCAATACTATGATATTTTCAAAGGAATAAACCGTGATCTAATATTGAATTTAAGGTCCTTATTTAAACCTTTTGGAAGGGTCCAAGCTCCTGTAATTTTTGGATCATTGGGTATAGCTGGAGCAGTCAGCATCACCTTATCGGTTGGACCTTCAGACTCTTGGATCGTTAGGTTAGCGTTAAGTCCAATTTTAGCTTCTTTATCCTTCGTCTTTATTAACTTAGCTACCGGCGTATTCTCACCTGCAACTATTGAGGGTGCCAATATGATTGAGAAAGCAAAAAAACTCAAACAGAGACTGCGCTTCTTCACGTTAATAATGGTATTCAGTTATATTGTTTTAGGCCCAGAATGGCTAACCAGTGAAATAGCCTCTGAACAATCTCTAATCAGAATAGGTATTGTGAGTGTCTTGATCTTATACATGATCACTATCCTCAATTCTGTAACAGAAGTTTTCACTTCTGAGGGCCAATATGGGATCTTGAAGTTTTTAGGTTACTCTGCTTTAGGCATTAGTTTTCTTGCTGAACTGTCAGGATTTCATAACCTCTCTACCTTTGTTCTTACTGGATTTATGATCACCTTAATGTCTGGATATATTCTTTGGTCATTATTAGAATTAAATGAATCGTCAATCGAATGGATTAATAACAACACCAGTGTTGCTGGTGTAAAAATAAGAAATTTCTTTAGTCTCACTAGAGATACTGCTAAATCAAAGCTAGCTATTTATCAATTATTTTTCGATGCTCTTTTCTGGATTCTGTTTATTACAGTTTTATTTAGAATATGGGACCCGACTGGAACGGTTCTGGGAACCATCTCATCGTATGCTACAGATGGAATACCCATGGGCGATATTAGAATCATTCCATCAAATATTATTGCAGGGATTATAGCGTTTGCGATTCTAACAGCCATAACTGGATGGATCAAAAGATGGATCGATCGTCGCTGGTTAAGACAAATTACAACAGACAGAGGTGCAAGAGATGCATTAGTTACCATTATAGGGTATACAGGTTTTACTGTTTCTTTGTTGGTAGGTTTATCGATTGGTGGGGTCAATATCACTGGACTTGCTGTTGTCGCAGGTGCACTTTCAGTAGGTATTGGTTTTGGTCTTCAATCGATAGCCAACAACTTTATATCCGGCATCATCCTATTGTTTGAACGACCGATAAAAGCCGGGGATTTTGTTTCTGTAGGAGATGTTGAAGGCTATGTCAAAAAAATCAGTATCAGAGCAACTGAGATCGAAACTCTGGATAATCAAGATATGCTGATACCTAATTCAGAATTAATCTCGGGAAGAGTCACAAACTGGGTACTCCATAATCCTTACGGACGATTAATAATTGAGATTGGAGTTGCTTATGGAAGCGATGTCAATAAAGTCAAAGAGATCCTTGAAACAGTATCTTCAAATCATGATCAAGTTATTACTGATGGTAGAGCAGCTCCTCCCAAGGCTCTATTTATGGGCTTTGGTGATAGCTCACTAGACTTTCAACTCAGAGTCAGGATTGTTGATATAAAGAAAAGATACGACGTCCTCAGTGACTTAAATTTTGAAATCAATCAAAGTTTTGTTAAAGAAGGTATTACTATCCCGTTTCCTCAAAGGGATATTCATATTAAAGATCAAGAAACGAAAAAATAACTAAATAGATAACTTATTATTCATATAAGGTCTTAGAGCTTCGGGAACAAAGACCGTCCCGTCTTCGTTCTGATAATTCTCAAGTATTGCAATCAATGTTCTTCCAATAGCAAGCCCTGAGCCATTTAAAGTATGCAGATAATCATTTTGTCCAGTATTTATATCCTTATACCTTGCTTTCATTCTTCTGGCCTGGAAAGATTCACAATTACTGCAGGAAGAAATCTCTCTATATTTATTCTGAGAGGGAAGCCACACTTCAATATCGTAAGTTTTAGCGGCAGAGAATCCTGTGTCTGAGGAACATAAGAGCATAACTCGGTAAGGTAGATTGAGTTTTTTTAAAATTGATTCTGCGTTGGATGTTAGCTCTTCCAAGGCTTCGTAAGAATCTTCAGGCTTTACGATTTGCACTAACTCAACCTTCTCGAATTGATGCTGCCTTATCATCCCTCTAGTGTCTTGTCCGTAGGATCCAGCTTCTTGTCGATAGCAAGGAGTATGGGCAACCATTTTTATTGGTAGCTCGCTAGGGTCGATAATGGAATCTCTAACTAAATTAGTTAGGGGTACTTCCGCTGTTGGAATGAGGTATAAATCTTCATCGCTTTCTATTTTGTATTGGTCGTCTGCAAACTTTGGTAATTGACCAGTACCCTCTAAAACCTCAGAACGTACAATGCTTGGCACATAATGTTCGGTATAGCCATTGCTGTTTGTTTGCACGTCCAGCATGAAATGGATCAACGCCCGATGCATTAGAGCGTAATCATTACTCATGACAACAAATCTTGAGCCAGAGATCTTTGAAGCTAATTCAAAATTGATGTATCCGTTCTGTTCCCCCAATTCTGTGTGATCCTTGGGTTTGAATTTAAAATCTTTGGGTTCACCCCAGTTTCTCATTTCAAGATTATCACTTTCATCTTTTCCCTCGGGTACAGAGTTATGAAGTAGATTTGGTAATTCTAGAGACAGTTCCTTAACCTCAGCTGATAGTTGTTGGAATTTTGCCTCGGAAGTTTTAAGAGCTGCATTGATCTCATTAACCTCTTCTATCAATTTTTGCTTTGATGATTGATCTGAATCAGGTGAGCCTATTTCTTTGCTTAACTTATTTTTTCTAGACCTTAATGATTCTATTTCAGTTTGGACCTTCCTTGATGATTCTTCTACATGAAGAAAATCAGATAGATCAAAATCATTCTGTCTTTTGATTAAATTCTCGGACACCTTTTCGGTGTCACTTCTAATTAATTTAGGGTCAAGCATTGTTTTAGTTTCTGAATTCTAAGATACATAAATGATTATAACCGTTTGGAGAAAGCAAACAAACCAAGGAGTATTCCTGCTACATCAAAAACCCAGTCCATCCATTCAAAGTATCTGCCTGTCACAAACATCATTTGCGCTAATTCTAAACAAAAACCATAGGTAATCAAAAAAACACCAAACTGCCTTATTCTCTTACCACTAAAAACAAGACATGACCAAGAAGCCATAAAAAAAAATATGAGTAAATGGATAATTTTATCGATCCCAAATACTGTCTTTATTTCTATAGCGGGCGGATTTATAAAATGCAAGATTGCCACAACCAATAAAAACAAGAACGTAAGCACATATTGGACAGATTTAGGCAGTAATTGAATGGTTTCTCTCATTGTCTCTGATCGATGACATCAGCCGATGATGGAAATTGATAATCAAAAAGATCATCAGTAAGCGCCTGGTTAGTGATGAATTTACTGAATTCAATATTTATCAAATTAGAATTTTGATCAAGGAGTTCGATTTTCTTCAATGATCCAGAGTTAAAAATAAAGATGACATTTATATATATACCCTGCATCTCATTAAAGTTGACTTGTGTATCACCGTTCATTAATTTCTTTGCTTGTATGTTCTCGGTGGGCTGTATTTCTACATTATTTAGAAATAAATTAACCCATGAAATCTGATTTTCTTGGAGGTAATCCGAAATTACTATTTGTTCAAGATCAGCATCAAAATAGGTGATTGTGTCTTGAACTATCAGAACAGTTTTTCTGTGGGGGGATTTCATATTCCAAAGAAAATTATTTGGTTTTTTAATAAAAACTTCGCCAGAACTTTCCTGCACCGGTTGTGATAATGCATCAAAACTACGCTGGATAAACTCGCCTTGAATAGTTCTTATTGTGTTCAAATAGACAATCGGATCAAAATCATCACTTGATGCAAAACTTGGGACAAGAAGTAGCAATAACAGAGGAAGTTTTAATAGATCACAAACCATGTGTTATTTTTAATCTTCCGGAGGTGGAGGTGCAAGAACTTCTCTTTTACCGTTGGATTCAAGTTCACCAACGATGCCAATTTCTTCCATTTTTTCAACAATCCTAGCTGCACGGTTATAACCAATTCTGAGTTTTCTTTGAACAGATGAAATCGAGGCATTTCTTGATTCGGTAACCAATTTGACTGCTTCATCAAACAATGGATCTGTTTCAGTATCCTCGCCATCTTTAGTTTGATCTTCTGATGAAAATTCACCGCCTTGCGCAGTGGTGACTTCATCAACAAAAATTGGTTGGGATTTAGATTGAAGATCTGAAGAAACCCGGTTGACCTCATCGTCTGAGACAAAAGCGCCATGAACTCTAATAGGGGTTGAAGAAGCAGGTGCTATGTATAACATATCGCCATTCCCCAGTAGATTTTCTGCTCCCATTTGATCCAAAATTGTTCTTGAATCAACTTTAGCTGAAACTTGAAAAGCAATTCTTGCAGGAATATTGGCTTTTATCAATCCTGTGATCACATCAACAGAAGGCCTTTGGGTTGCAATAATCATATGAATACCCGATGCTCTAGCCTTAGCAGCCAAACGAGAAATAAGTTGCTCTACTTTCTTACCCACAGATAGCATCATGTCTGCCAATTCATCCACAACGACTACAATATTAGGTAAGGATTCGAGATCAGGAGGCTCTATACTTTCTCCTTCATTCATTGCTTTATCGATATCAAAAAGCGGGTCTTTTAGTGGCTCGCCTGATTTTATTGCCTCTTCAATTTTTGCATTCATACCTCTAAGGTTTCTCACTTTTAGTGCAGACATCAGTTTATAGCGTCTCTCCATTTCTAGAACGCACCAACGTAGAGCGTTGGCAGCTTCTCGCATATCTGTCACCACAGGACATAAGAGATGAGGTATGCCGCCATAGATTGATAATTCCAACATTTTTGGATCGATTAGGATCATCCTTACATCTTTGGGGGTGGACTTATATAAAAGACTAATGATCATTGAATTAATACCGACTGATTTTCCTGATCCAGTAGTGCCTGCTATCAATAGATGAGGCATTTTTTGCAAATCTGCAACAATCGGATTCCCTGCAATATCTTTACCTAAAGCTATTGATAGTGGCGATGACATTTCTTCGAAAGTTTTTGATCTTAGTATTTCTCCTAAAACGACCAATGCCCTCTCTTCGTTAGGGATTTCAATACCGATAAACGACTTTCCTTCAATAACTTCAACTATTCTGACACTTGAAACCGAAAGTGATCTAGCCAAGTCTTTAGACAGGTTGTTAATTTGATTGACCTTAACACCAGGTGCTGGATTTATTTCAAATCTTGTAACTATAGGCCCTGGTAACACCTCTTCGACGGTTGCATCAATCCCGAAATCTTTAAGTTTTAACTCAAGTAATCTTGATAAGGCTTCTAATGATTCTTCTGAGTTTCCATATTTTTCCTTACTCGCTTCATTGAGAAGATCTAAACTTGGTATTAAAGATTCCGAAGTTTCATCAAACAGTTTTGTCTGTCTTTGCTTAGAAGCCTTCTTTCCCTCTTCAATAGGTGGGATAGCTTTTTCTATTTTCGGTTTCGAGTCTTTTGCATTCTTTGTGTCCTTGATATTCTTCGGTTGTTCTTTAGCTTGTGTTTGAACTGGCTTAGTCTGGGGTTTTTTAATTTTTTTATTAGAAGAATTCTCTTTTAAATATAAGAAGAATGAATTGAGACTTTGGAAAACATAGCTAGTAATATTTACGACTAAGGTCCCAAGTAAATCAATGACTGTTATCCAAGAGAATCCAAGAAATAAGGGTAAAAAAGAAAGCCAAAGAGCCAGCATCAAAATGGTCGTGCCAACGACATCTAAAAGTTGAATAAAAGCCGAAGCCGTGACTAAACCCAATATGCCGCCACTCCCCTCCGGCAACCATTCAATTAAGAAGTGTATCGATGATATTGTGCAGGTGCTGATGAGAATCAGAACAAAACCTACCAACTTTACAATTAGGATTTCTTTGCTTGTTTTTGTTTCTTTGCCTTGAATAAAAGAAACACCAAATGACATAAAAAAAAGTGGAATAAAGTAGCTTGATATACCAAAAAACACAAATGAAATGCTGGAAAAGTATGCGCCAATTAATCCAATGTAATTATTAATGTCTTCATTTCCCGAACTGTTAAACCCAGGGTCGTTTGAGTCAAAAGTAAACAAGGATATAAAAAGAATTAAAGACAATGAAAAGAGCACTATCGCCACTGATTCTCTTAGAATTGTGATCTTATTGAATAGTTTTTTAAATCTATCGATTGAAATAATAATCCTTTAAAACAGTTTGTAGTATATAGTTTTAGTATTCATTTTTGATTGTTGTTTGCAATATTATGATTCTTTATGGAAAATCTAACAACACACTTTTCTAAATGACAAAAAGTAAACACAGAAAATTAATAATTCTTGGAGCTGGTCCAGCTGGATACAGTGCAGCTGTCTATGCGGCAAGAGCTAATTTAAAGCCTACACTCATTACCGGATCAGAACCTGGTGGTCAATTGATGACAACCACTGAAGTTGAGAATTGGCCAGGGGACCCTGAGGATCTTTTAGGTCCTGCTTTAATGGAAAGAATGTTAAAACACGCTGAAAAGTTTGAGACAGAAGTAATTTATGACCACATAGAAAATTCTGATTTGCTAAGAAAACCTTATACACTGCAAGGAGGCAATGAAACATACACATGTGACGCACTTATTATTGCCACAGGATCCACAGCAAAATATTTAGGTCTGGAAAGCGAGGAACAATATAAAGGAAAAGGTGTATCTGCCTGCGCGACTTGTGATGGTTTCTTTTACAAGAATCAAGATGTGGCTGTGGTTGGAGGTGGAAATGTAGCTGTAGAAGAAGCTATCTATCTTTCAAATATAGCTAACAAAGTTACCTTAATCCATCGAAGAGATGAATTACGAGCCGAAAAAATGTTACAAGACAAGCTTTTTGAGAAAACAGGGGAAAATGGAAAAATTGAAATACTCTGGAGTCATACGCTGGAAAAAGTATTAGGAGATGAGAATGAGGTAACTGGTATTGTTGTAAACAATATTGCTCAACAGAGCACTAACTCGATCGAGGTTAAGGGAGTATTTATTGCTATAGGTCACAATCCCAATACTGAAATTTTTACAAATCAATTAGAGATGGATCAAACAAACTATATACTTTTAAATCAGTCATCCAATCGATATTCAACACAAACAAGTATTCAAGGAGTGTTTGCAGCTGGTGATGTTGCTGATCCTATTTATCGTCAAGCTGTAACTTCTGCAGGAAGCGGGTGCATGGCTGCTCTAGATGCTGAAAAATACTTAGACAATTTAAGTTAATATTCATTTAAACTGATAGACCATGGCTAAAGAAGAAGCAATACAAATGAACGGGGTAGTGAAAGAAACGCTTCCCAATACTATTTTCAGAGTTGAACTGGAGAATGGTCATATGATAACAGCTCATATATCTGGAAAAATGAGAAAAAACTACATCAGAATTCTGACAGGCGATAAAGTTCTTGTTGATATTAGTCCTTACGATCTATCTAAAGGAAGAATTGTTTTCAGAGAAACTTAATAGATTGCTCTTTTTGAAGCTTTGTTGGAGAATAAACTATCAAGAATATTTTATGGAGACTAAATGAAAATTCTCAAAGAAACAAAAACATACTTAGCCCTTATTTCTGCTTTGTTCTTAGTCGGTTGTTATTCCGAGCTAAGAAATCAGATCTATGATATAGAGGAACAATTAGTAGAAGAAGATGAAATAGCCGTTGAAGAAGAAATTCAGGAAGCTGAAGCTTCCCCAGAGCAAATTTGGGAAGAGCTTGCTGAAAAAGATACCAAGAAATAATCATAGAGATTTGAATATCACTTTCCCCTAGACAATTACTCTAGAAGGTGGCTGACTGATACTTAAGGCTTCACAGTCTAAAAAGCAACGTGCCCCATGTAAAACCTGCACCAAAGCCTTGCAATAAAATCGTATCTCCTTTTTGAATCCTGCCATCACTAATAGCCACATCCAAGGCCAGAGGTATTGATGCCGCAGAAGTATTTCCATGCTGATCTAGGGTCACAATCACTTTTTCCATTGGCATCTTGAGTCTCTTGGCGACCGCTTGGATAATTCTTATATTTGCCTGATGAGGTACAAACCAATCAATGTTTTCTACAGATAGGTTATTTCTATTAATTGCGTCAAGCGCTGTTGATTCAAGCTTTTTAACAGCAACCTTAAAAACTTCATTTCCTTTCATATGGAGAAAATAGTCATTGGGTTGTTCTGAGAGCGGTTTTCTAGATGTTCCGAAAGGGACATACAATAGATCAGAATAACTTCCATCTGCACCAATATCAGAATATATAATTCCAGGTGTTTCTGATGGTTTTAATATTGCCGCCCCTCCACCGTCTGCAAATAAGACACAAGTATTTCTATCTTCCCAGTCCGTAATCCTAGAGAGCGTTTCAGCGCCAACAACGAGTGCGCATTTAGATTCACCCGAAACAATAAATTTATTGGCGATATTTAAGGCATAAATAAAACCACTGCATGCGGCCTCAATACTGAATGCTGGACAGTCTTTTAATCCCAACTTATTCTGGATTATTACCCCTACATTGGGTGTAGCTACATCAGGGGTACACGTTCCAACAATAATAAAATCGATTTCATTGATATCGATTCCAGATTTTCTTATGGCCTCCTGTGAAGCCTTCAATGCCAGATCAGAAGTTGCCTGATCGTGGTTAGCTATAGCTCTTTTTTCTATCCCTGTTCGCGATCTAATCCATTCATCGGAAGTATCGACTCGCTCCTCTAGATCCCTATTGGTTAGAATATTTTCTGGTAAATAACTGCCTATGGACTTTATTCTTGAAAACATAATCTGCTCATCCCATTAAGAAACAGAGATTAATTTTGAAATGATGTCTTTTTCTACTTCATCTATAGCTGATAGCAATGCATGATAAAAACCAAACGAATCTGAAGCGCCATGACTTTTTACTACCACTCCATTCAACCCAAGAAGTAAACCTCCATTGAAACGTCTAGGATCGATGCGAGTCTTAAACTCATTTATTGCCGGTTTTGACAAAACTCCGGCAATCTTATTGAATGAGCTCGAATTAAATGCTTCAACTATGAAATCATTGAGCATTTTTATACTGCCCTCCATCGTCTTTACAGCAATGTTTCCAGTAAAGCCGTCTGTGACTATAACATCGGCATAATCATCAACAATATTGTTGCCTTCGATAAAACCAATATAATTTAAATCAGATGCCTCAAGTAGAGTTGCCGCTTCTTTAATAACTTCATGGCCTTTGATCCGCTCATGACCAATATTCAATAGAGCAACTTTTGGTTCTTTTATGTTTTTAATTTCTTTTGCAATCACTGAACCCATTTGAGCGAATTGGAGAAGTTGTTCTGCCGAGCAATTTGAATTAGCTCCTAGATCCATCATATATGTAAAACTTTTTATTGTAGGGATAGATTTTGCCAGTGCGGGTCGGCTAATATTTGGAATAGTCTTTAGAAGATATTTTGATATTGCCAAAAGAGCTCCCGTGTTCCCTGAACTAACACATGCATCCGCAGTCTTGTTTGCTACCATTTCAACAGCCAATCTCATTGATGATTGCTTCTTTCTTCTCAAGACATCCATTGGAGAATCTTGCATCGTAATTATTTCATCAGTGTGATGTAGAGTCAGCCTATCGTCTTTTTTTTGGGGTAAATACTTCTGAACTTCCTCTTGGTTGCCAATTAAATGAAGGTTAATAGATGGTTTTATCGAAAGAAGGTCAATAGCGGCTTGCACAGATGCTTGCGGGTCTCTCTCTCCACTCATCACATCAAGAGCTAGTGTTACAGATTTATTCAAAGGCATCCCCTACTCTTCTTGGTCTTCTGTATCAGTCTTATCTTTGACCAAGATAACTTGTTTACCTCGGTAGAACCCTTGCGGACTAATATTGTGCCTGAGATGATTTTCCCCCGTATTTTGATCACTCGAAATCTTTGGTTGTTTGATCTTAATCTTTGATCGCCTCATATCTCGTCTTGATCTTGTTTTTCTTTTCTTTTGTACTGCCATTTAAGCCTCCCTCAGAGTCTCTATTTCTTATTTTTTTTCATCAAATCAGACAGGGCTGAAAACGGTGTATTTTGTGTTTCCTTTTTTGCTTTACCTGATGAACTAGTCAAAAACATGCCTACCGTATCGTTATTCTCACATAATTCAACATTTTTATGCACAATTGACATCGGTACATTTGCAAGAATCTCGTCTTCAATTACTTTCTCTATTGAGATGCCTTCATTATCAATTTCTATCTTATCAACCTGTGAATGGTATTTTGATGGTTCAGAGAGTATGTCGCTAAACTCAATATAAATAGAAATTGTCGTTTTCCAATTGAGCTGCCCTAAGCATCGTTGACAACTCAAACTTAAATTAATTTCGATATTACCTTCTAAAACTGGAATTAATGCATCATTTTGAAATAACTGACAATCTGTGGTTATGATGCTTAATTCATCGCCGTCAGACTCATTGATTAGGTCAAAAATTCTTGGCAGGCTTTTGGCAGGTACTGTTTGATTGAGATTTGTTTTTTTTATAGACAAATCAACTAGCTCTTTATAATTCAATATTTGTTTAAACATCATCTAAGCGACTATATAATCCAAGTCTATTCTACTAATAACTTCATTTTAGGTCACTGATCGCCAATGAACAGTAATTATGATCATATAATTCTTGCCTCCAGTTCAATTTATAGAGCTGGATTACTAAAAAGATACATCCCTAGTTTTCAAAGGCAGTCTCCAAATATAGATGAAACTCCTAGAAAAAATGAGTCCGCAAAGGACTTATCCTTAAGACTAGCGCTTTCAAAAGCCAAAAAAATATCAAGAAATGAAGCTAATTCTTTGGTTATAGGGTCTGACCAAGTAGCATCCTTTAGAGATAATATTCTAGGAAAAGCAGAAAGCTATAAGGATGCTTTTACCACATTAAAAAGCTTCTCTAAAGGAGAAGTCCTGTTCTTCACTGGTGTGGCCATCATTCATGAAAATAAAGACCTTGAAGAAACTCATATCGATGTAACCAGAGTGAAATTCAATGATTTCAGTGATCAGATGCTTATCGAATATCTAGATTCAGAGGAAAAATTTAATACCACTGCTGGCGTTAAAATGGAATCAACTCAATTCAAGAAATTAGTGAATGAAGTAAAAACAGAGGACCCAGAAGCTATTATAGGGCTGCCCATACAATGGTTGTTGCGACAATTAATTTCTTAACTTAGAAATAACATCATTTAGTTCTCTTCCTAAGTCACTCTCAAAAGTGATAATATTTTTTTCATCCTCAAGAGAAGGAAAGGAGATTGATGATGCATGCAAGAACAATCTATTCAATCCAAACCTCTTTGCAAGAAGATCCGGTTCTGAATTGTACCTCTGATCACCAGCAAGTGGTTTCCCGATAAAACTTGCATGAGCTCTAATTTGATGAGTTTTTCCTGTGATGGGCTTGATTTCAAACAATCCACAACCATCAAATTTTTCCAATAACTTAAATTTAGTCACTGCTTTTTTACCATCCTTGCTCGGTATAGCTTTTCTTAGATTGTTATTGCTATTAATTTCTAGTGGTTCGTTAACTGTGAATTCGTTCTTTTGAAAAGATCCCATCAATAAACCAGCATAGGTCTTATCAACCTGTCCTTCACGGAAATATTTGTGCAGTATTCTGAGCTTGGATCTTTTCTTTGAGATAAGCAAACACCCACTGGTGTCTTTATCGAGTCTATGAACAAGTTCTAAATCTTCTTTGGGGTTATTCCTTTGAAGTCTTAAAAGTTCGATTAGTCCTCGACTACTGCCACTTCCCCCATGTACGGCGATTCTGCTGGGTTTATTTAAAACTAGAAATCCATCCTCTTCAGAGATAATAATATCCTTCATCCAATCAAGATTTTTCGGTTTGATAGGCTTTTTCTTGCTGTCTTTATCTAGTATTAAATTAGGGGGAACCCTAATAAGATCACCTTCTTTTATTTTATATAAAGGTTTGATTCTCTTTGAATTAACCCTAACCTCTCCTGTTCTAATGATCTTATAAATTTTAGATTTAGGTACGCCCTTGAATTGCTTGAGAAGATAGTTATCAAGTCGCATCTCTGTTGATTTATTATCAACTAGAAATTTATTTTTACTTTCAAAAGTGCTCATATATTATTGATATTTAATGAGGAATTATTTGTTTACTGTTGTAAAAGAAATAACTCTGCTATACTCCTTCTCTAAATTATTGATTATTTATAAAAGATAATCACTGATAATTATAAAAAAGTGGAGACAGCTCCATAAAACCACCCTAAATAATGGGTAAGAATTTTTAAACAAAGACAATTTGATAGAAGGTATCTTTGTTGGTGAGAAAAACAGTTTTATTAGATTTACTAAGAAAATAGTAAATAGATCTTGGTAAAAACCAAGAAACCAATTAAAGGAAAATATTTCTATCCTGTTGCCTACATATAGAGGTAACTATGAAAAGGATA
>CAZVRH010000028.1:0-17556 GCA_964629335.1 uncultured Woeseia sp. | reverse complement strand
AATGTCAAAACAAGCATATAACTGCTACTACAATGAACTGCTATCAAAACATACTTCATGGAAAGTTGGTGGGCCGGCAGATATTTTCTTTATCCCCAAAAATCGGGATGATTTGTCCACTTTTCTTAAATCAAACCACACTAAAGAAATCACATGGTTGGGTAACGGGACCAATGTTCTGGTTAGAGATGGTGGTATTAGGGGTGTTGTAATCTCAACAAAGAAGTCTATAGATAAGATAAGTATCGAAACTGAGAATTCTTACCGAGTAGAAGCGGGTGCTTCATGCATGGATTTGGCATTGTTTGCAGAAAAGAATCAATTGGGACCCGCAGCATTCTTTTCTGGGATCCCTGGTTCAGTTGGTGGAGCTCTTACAATGAATGCGGGTTCATTTGGTCATGAAACTTGGGAATTTGTAGAATCTTTAGAGGTCATTGACGAAGCTGGAGTTATACATCACTTGGATCCCAAAGATTTTAAATTTTCCTACAGAACGGTCGAATTTCCTTTTCCCCTCTGGTTCGTCTCTTGCCTCATGCAATTTCCTGAATCTCAAACAACCACTAAATCTGAATTGAAAGCAATCAGGAACGAAAGACTTAAAACTCAACCGCTTAGTGAGGATACTTGTGGCTCAGTTTTTAAGAACCCTAAGCCAGAACATGCCGGAGACCTGATCGATAGAGCCGGTCTGAAGGGATATAAAATTGGTGGTTGCTCCATATCGATGAAGCATGCAAACTTTATTGTTAATGAAGGGGACGCTACCTCAGCCAATATAGAGGACTTGATTAAACACGTTCAAAGCGCCGTCAAAACTAAGTTTGATGTAGACTTAGAGACTGAAGTCAGAATCATAGGCGAGTAAAATCATGTCCATGACGGAGAGTGAATTTGGAAAGGTTGCAGTTCTATATGGCGGTAATTCGTCAGAGCGAGATATTTCTCTAATTTCTGGTGAAGCAGTTTGTAAAGCTTTAAAGAAAAAAGGGGTTAACGCCCATCTTATTGATACCAAGGAGCCTTTTCTTCAGCGCTTATCAGAAGAACAATTTGATAATGTTTGGGTGGCTCTGCATGGAGCAGACGGAGAGGATGGCAAGATCCAGAGTTTGTTAGAGTTATCAGGAATAACTTATACAGGCAGCCAGACACTAAGTTGTTCTTTAACCATGAACAAGCTCTTTACTAAAAGAATTCTTATTGCTAACAATTACAAGACACCAGATTTTTTATTGTTAGAAGACGCAACAACATACGCAGAGATTTCAGACTCTTTAGGGTCTACTTTTATTATAAAGCCATGTTCTCAGGGATCCAGTTTGGGGGTTTATATCATTAATCAAGAAAATGATTATAAAGAGAAATATGTAGAACTTGAGCAATTAAATGATTGGATAATTGCTGAGGAGTATTTGAAAGGAGCAGAGTACACTGCCGCTTATTTAAATAAGCGGGTACTCCCTTTGGTAAAAATTGATGCGAGCAATGAAGAATTTTATAACTATGAGGCCAAATACTTCAGTGATGAGACGCAATATAGATGTCCTAGCGAGTTAGACATAGATATTGAAGAAAGCATCAAGAAGGAGTGCTTATCTATTTTTAAACTGTTTGATGTGAGAGGGTGGGGGAGATTGGATTTTTTTATTAGCGACGAGAATAGGCCTGTGATTCTTGAAATCAATACCGTTCCAGGAATGACAAGTCATAGTTTGGTGCCGATGGCGGCTAAAGAAGAAGGGATAGACTTTAATTCACTTTGTTTAGAAATTCTTAAAAATACCATAGAGTAAATTGAGCTTGTTGACTAAAAATAAGAAGAATAAGAAGAAAAGTTTCAAATTTTTTCAAAAATCCAACCAAGGAGAAAGGAGAAGTTTTTTTAAACCCTTTCTTCTAATTTTGCTTGTCTCATTAATACTTGGTTTTATCTTTGTCTCACTTAATCAGTCTATAACAACGATAAATATTGAAGGTGACCTTAAAAGAGTTTCTTTGAAAAGAGTTGAATCTATCGTTTCAGAAGCAACAAGCCAGGGCTTTTTAGTCATTAATCTCACTGAATATAAAGAAAAGATAGAAGCTATAGATTGGGTTCAATCTGTAAGAATAAATAAAAAATGGCCTAATACTATTGATGTTTTCGTTGTCGAGGATGATGTGGTTGGTTTATGGAATCGTAAGCTTCTATTAAATTCATCTGGTGAGTTATTTGATTTAGATCAACGAGTGGTTCCTAGTGATTTGATTCAGTTTTTTGGACCAGATGACCGGGTGAGTGAGGTATTTGACAGATTCAAGTTATATAATGATGAATTAGTAAAAAGAGGAATTTTGATCGAAGAAATAGAGCTCGATTTGAGAGGCTCATGGGAGATAACAATAAGACCGTTAATCAAAATTAAGCTTGGTGAGGAGAATACCGAAGAGCGTTTTGATCGATTTTTAACCGTTTGGGATCAATCACTATTAGAAAATATTGAATTAATTTCTTATATTGATCTTAGATACTCTGAAGGATTCGTAATTAAAAGGAAGAATTAGTAAAAAAATTATGGCCAGAACGAACTTCAATGAAATTATTGCTGCTGTTGATATAGGTACTTCAAAAATTGTGGCTTTAATCGCTGAGATTAATGATGATTCAGATCTAAAAATCATTGGAGCAGGGACACATAAATCTAGTGGATTAAAAAAAGGAGTGGTGGTTAATATTGAATCCACAGTTGACTCTATTGCTAAAGCTATTGAACAAGCAGAAACGGCTGCTGATTGTGAAATTAATACAGTCTTTGCTGGTATAGCCGGAAGTCATGTGAGGAGCTACGATGGCCATGGTTTTGTAAGAATTAACAGCGGTGAGGTAGATTCTACTGACGTTTTGGGAGCCATAGATGCCTCAAAAGCTATGCAAATCCCATCAGAGGAAAGAATTCTTCATGTCTTGCCAAAAGATTACATTATCGATGGTCAAGATGGTATTAGAGACCCAATCGGTATGTCTGGGATAAGATTAGAGGCTGATGTTCATATTGTTACGATCTCAAGAAGTGCTGAAGAAAATATTGTCAAATCACTCGAGCGATGTGATTTAGAAGTTCAAGAGATTGTTTTAGAACCATTGGCTTCTAGTATGTCGGTTCTGTCAAAAGATGAAAAGGATCTGGGGGTTTGCTTAATTGATATTGGCGGCGGCACGACAGATATTGCTATTTTCAAGGATGGTCAAATTCTAACCACAAAAGTTATTCCTATTGGAGGAGACCATGTTACTAGGGATATTGCCCATGAGCTAAAAACTCCAATCGAAAGCGCTGAAGCATTGAAAATAGAACATGCTTGTACTTTGGCTCATCTCAATGGATCTGGAGAATCTATTGAAGTTCCTAGTGTGGGGGATAGAGCACCTCGAGACACTGATATTAAAATTCTCTCATCAGTTGTGGAGCAGAGGTACCGCGAATTATTCGAGGTTGTGCTTGACGAGATAGGAAAAATGAAGATTGACAATCTCAGAGCTGGAATTGTGATAACCGGAGGAACTTCACAACTCCAAGGCGCTGTCGAACTGGCAGAAGATGTTTTTTCTTCAGACGTTAGGCTTGGCTACCCAAAGCCAATGAGCGGTGCTTTTGAAACAATTAACAGTCCTGAGAATGCCACTGGAGCAGGTTTACTGTTGTACGCACTTAAGAAGTTCGAATCCAATCCAGAAGACCTGGTTAGACAAAAATCTTCTGCAACATCAATTGAGAAAATCAAAGATTGGTTTAAATCAAATCTATAAATCGATATAAAACAAAGAGTTGAGTAATATTCTCTATCTGTGATAGTCTTTACGTGATTTATCAGTGAGATAAACAAGAGGTATTAGATTAATGCTGCATCAAAGGACATTGGATAAACCTATATCTGCTACAGGTGTCGGCTTACATACAGGCCAGAGAGTCGAGATGACACTAAGGCCCGCTTCTGAGAATTTAGGTATATGTTTTAGGAGATTAGATATAGACCCAGTTCAAGAGATTCAAGCCAGTGCTGATAACGTTACCGATACAAAGTTAGGAACCACGATAACTCAGAACAATGCTTCAATCATGACGGTTGAACACCTATTGGCTGCTTTTTCTGGTTTAGGCATTGATAATGCTTATGTGGATATTCATGGTCCTGAGGTTCCTATTATGGATGGGAGTGCCGCCTCTTTTATTCTGTTGGTTGAATTAGCAGGCATTAAGGAGCAAAAGGCACCAAAAAAGTTTCTCAGAATTAAAAAAAATGTCAGGGTTGAAGAAGAGGGTAAATTTGCTGAATTTAGACCCTTTAATGGTTACCGATTGAGCTTCCAAATTGAGTTTGAGCACCCTATGATCCAGCATAAGCTGACAGAGTTTACTTTTGATTTCTCAACACTAAATTTTTTAGCTCAAATCTCAAGAGCGAGAACGTTTGGTTTCTTAAAAGAAATAGAAACATTAAGAGCAAATAATTTAGCTCTTGGTGGAAGTTTAGATAATGCAATTGTCCTAGACGATTACAGAATATTGAATCAAGATGGACTGAGGTTTGATGATGAATTGGTTAGGCATAAGATTTTAGATGCAATTGGTGATTTATATTTAATGGGCCATATCTTGATTGGAGAGTTTAAGGGATTCAAGTCGGGGCATGAATTGAATAATAAGCTTATCAGAAAGCTCTACGCGGATGAAACTGCGTGGGAAGAAGTTCAAGAATCTGAAATTATTGATCTCCCAATCTCATATTGGACTGCTGCTCTGGGTAAAGCTTAGCTTTTAAGGTTCCACAATAAATTTTATCTTTTGTGGATTAATCTTTAGGTCCTTACATAGTTTTCTGATTTGAATTTCTTCAAATCTTATTCTCGATAAAGTTTCTGCATTTTCTGACCCAATAATTAAGATATTATTCTGGTTAAGGTAGGCAGTTTTAATAGAAGAGCCAAAAGGGTCAATATTTTTCTTCAAATATTTTAAAAGGGCAGTTTTTTCATCAGCTGATTCAGAGATTTCTCCTAGATTGCTTAACCCTTTTTTTATTATGTCAGAGATGTGTTTCATGCTTTTATCATTTCACAGTTTATGAATGATATTATTTGTGTCCTTAGGGTTATAATATCAATTCATTTAAGCTAGAAAATAGTTACTTACGAATTTAATTAAACAAAGAGGCAATTTTGAAAGGTTTATTTACAAAGATTTTTGGCAGTAGCAATCAAAGACTTTTGAATCAGTATTCAAAGATTGTAGATAAGGTCAATGCACTGGAAGATGAATTATCCAAGCTTAGTGATCAAGATTTGAGAGCCCAAACAGATGTTCTTAGATCGTTATACCAAGAAAATCAAAGCTTTGATGACCTTTTGCCAACAGCCTTTGCTGTTGTTAGAGAATCATCAAAAAGGACTTTAGGCCTTAGACACTATGATGTTCAACTTATTGGTGGAATGGTTCTTCATGAAGGAAAAATTTCAGAAATGAAAACTGGGGAAGGTAAGACCTTAGTTTCCACACTTCCAGCTTATCTTAATGCTCTTGCAGGTAGCAGTGTTCATATCATAACCGTAAATGAATATTTAGCTCAGAGAGATGCAGAATGGATGAGACCTATCTATGAATTCCTGGGTTTAACTGTAGGGTGCATTAAGTCCAATCAGAATCCTCCAGAGAAAAAAGCAGCTTACGAATCTGATATTACCTATGGCACAAACAATGAATTTGGTTTTGATTATCTTAGGGATAATTTATCCTATGAGAAAGAAATGCAATCCCAGGGAGATTTGACCTTTGCCATTGTTGATGAGGTTGATTCTATTTTGATTGATGAAGCCAGAACTCCTTTGATTATTTCTGGGCAAGCGGACCAGAGCACCGAGCTGTATCAGAAGATGAATTCTGTAGTTCAGAAACTTAGGCCGGCATCGGACGATTCCGAGACTGTAACCGGTGATTACACAATTGATGAGAAAGTCAAACAGATATATCTGACTGAAGAAGGCCATTCAAATGTTGAAAAAATTCTATTAGATATGAATTTGCTTCAAGAAGGAGATAGTTTATACGATCCAAAGAATATAAAGTTTATGCACCATATCAATGCTGCTATCAGAGCTCACAAATTATTCAATAAGGATGTTGACTATATTGTGAAAGATGGAGAAGTAATTATTGTCGATGAATTTACTGGAAGAACGATGGCTGGAAGGAGATGGTCTGATGGCTTGCATCAGGCTGTGGAGGCTAAAGAAAATCTTAGTATAAAAGAAGAAAATCAAACCATCGCCTCAATTACCTTTCAGAATTATTTTAGACTTTATAGCAAGCTTTCAGGCATGACAGGTACAGCGGACACAGAAGCCTTTGAGTTTCAGCAAATCTATGGCCTAGAAGTTGTGGTGATACCGACACATGAAGACATGGTTCGAGAAGATCATGCTGATTTAGTCTATTTAAATCGAGATGGTAAATTTAAAAATATCATAGAAGATATCAAGCACAGACAACAAAATAATCAACCTATTTTGGTTGGTACTGCGTCAATAGAAAATTCTGAATACATTTCCCAGTTATTAAGCAAAGAAGGGATAAAGCATCAAGTGCTGAATGCTAAGCAGCATAAAAAGGAATCAATCATAATTGCACAAGCAGGTAAGCCGGGTTCTGTCACTATAGCAACTAATATGGCTGGTCGGGGTACTGATATAGTTTTAGGTGGTAATGTCGAGGCTGAGATAAAACTTTCAGAGAGCAATTTAGATGAACAAAAGATTTCTAAAATGAAACAAGCTTGGCAAAAAAAACATGACGCGGTTATTGAAGCTGGTGGACTTCACATCATTGGTACAGAAAGGCATGAATCCAGGCGAATTGATAACCAACTAAGAGGAAGATCAGGTCGTCAAGGTGATCCCGGTTCAAGCCGATTTTATCTATCTTTAGATGATGACTTATTAAGAATCTTTGGTGATCCTGAAAAAACACAGAGCATGTTATCCAGAGTCGGCATGGAGGAAGAAGAAGCTATTGAGAGCAATTTATTAACACGTCAAATTGAAAGAGCTCAAAGGAAGGTTGAGTCACATAACTTTGATATCAGAAAGAACCTTCTTGAATACGATGATGTTGCCAATGACCAAAGATCAGTGATTTACCAATTAAGAAGTGACATTTTATCTGAAGACAGCATTAATGAGATGATTGTTGGTATCAGCGAAGAATCTATTCGTGATTTAACTGGCCAATATATTGATCCCGATTCTATGGAGGAAAGTTGGGATTTAGAGGGGCTTCAACAGTCTATTTATAACGATTTTTTAATTTCTATAGATCTGGAATCAATCATTAATCAGGATGATTCAATTAACTCTGAGAATTTATGGAAGATTATTTTTGAAGAGTTTACCAGAAACTATAGCGCTAAAGAGAATTCCATTGGTGAGAGGCCAATGAGAGAAATTGAAAAAGCCGTAATGTTGCAACAACTTGATATGCAATGGCGGGAACATCTTGCTGCCATGGATCACTTAAGACAAGGAATTCATTTAAGAGGCTATGCACAAAAGAATCCTAAGCAAGAATATAAAAAAGAATCGTTTGAAATGTTTTCATTTATGATGGATCAGCTGAAATTTAATGTTATTAGTATTCTTTCAAGAGCTAGATTTAGAGGAGAGGAGGATGCAGAAACAGTAAGCGATCAATCACCAGACGTAGAAAATGTTGAGCTTCAACATAAAAACGTTTCTACATTTGGATCAAATCAAGCTCAACCTAAACAAGTTAGTGAGACAACACAACCATTTGTAAGAGATCAGAAAAAAATAGGAAGAAATGAGCCTTGTCCTTGCGGCTCAGGTAAGAAATACAAGAAATGCCATGGTGCTATTGAGCAATAGTTTTAGTGAGCAAACAAGCTAAACTCTCTCAAGTGGTTATCGGTATTTTAAAGAATACAAACAATGAGGTTCTTTTAAGTACAAGGCATTATAAGACGGACTTTTCTGATTGTCTTGAATTCCCAGGCGGTAAAAAAGAACCGAATGAATCAAATGTAGTGGCATTAAAAAGAGAACTGAAAGAAGAGTTGGGTATTAATATTAAAGAAATTCTTCCTATCGAAAAATTCATTTATCAATACGATACTCTTGGAGTTGAGCTTTACCCTTTCAAAATTCATAGCTATTCAGGGGATCTGGTCGCAAACGAAAAGGAAGAGATTATCTGGGTTAATATTGAAGACTTAGACAAGGTCAAGATCCTTCCTGGAAGTAAGCCAATAGTTCAATCACTAATTAGAGATTTCAACACAGACAGATTTTAAAATTTACGTTTTCTTCGTATTGAGAGTATTCACCGTTGTTATTGATATAAAAAAATCTTACCGCGATTAGATGTCTACCACCGCTGATTTCTGGGTAAACGTTTTTATCATCAATGATTATTCTGACCAATGAGATTTGTGTTCGTTTTTCTATCTGATGATTGTATTGTCCTCCAACTGCTACAGTAGCAATCGGTTCATTACTTTCTCTGATGATCCACATTAATTTATCTATTCCTTCGCTAATAGGTCTAATAACATCAGTCCATTTATTTAATTGGCTCGACACATTGCGTTTATTAGATTCAAGAAAATATTTATATTTTGGCATATCGAACTCTGCTTTACCGCCGGGGAGTGTATGCCGATGTAGAAGTGAAGCGATGAATTCATCGTTTCTTAAGTCCATGAGATAGTCAGTTCCAATATTCATTACTTGATTTTTTATCGCCTCTAAATCTTCTAAAATATTAGTGACCATATCGTTATCAGCATCAGGAACAGACTGGTAGCGTTGCATTTGTATGATATATCTATCGAGGTCGGCTAGGACTTCACGCCTCACATCTGTTCGGGATAAAATGGAATAGATTTCAAGCAATGTATGGATGACAGTTCTTGTCTTCCAATTATGATCTAGTTCAGAAGTAAAGTATTTTAATCTAGAATAAAGAAATTCAATCCTCATGAAGGTCCTTAGCCTCTCATTCAACGGTAATTCGTATGTTCCTTTTTCCATTTCAGGTTTTTTATTTGCTTGTTTCGGAGCTGGTCCTTTTAACTATTTATAACTCAGATTACTATAAAAATTATCTAATTCTCTCACTTGAGTTTTTAACTCATCAATGGAAGTTTCACTATCATTGATAATGGTGTCATCAGCAAATTCTCTTTTAACATCTATCGAAGTTTGGCTTGCAATTATTGTTAAAGCTTCTTGCTTAGTTGAGTTATCTCTTGCTATTAATCTTTTTATCTGAGTTTCAGTATTACAGTCTATCAATAAAATTCTATCCATCATCATATTCATTCCTGTTTCTATCATCAGGGGTACAGAGATTATTAAATATTTAGATTGAGCAGCCGTAATCTGTTCATTAATCCGTGATAATACCTTCGGGTGGATAATTTTCTCCAACATCTCTTTTTTTGAATGGTTATTAAAGACTATTGTGCGAAGCTTCCCTCGATCAAGCTCGCCATCATGATTAATGATTTCATCTCCAAAAAAATCAACAATCTCCTGGAATGCATCTCCTCCACTTTTACTTAATGCATGTGAGATTTCATCGGCATCAATAACTTCTATGGATAATTCTTTAAACAAATTACATACCGTGGATTTGCCAGAAGCAATCCCACCAGTTAATCCAATTTTTAAACTCTCAGTCATAAAATTAATAAAAAGGGTTTAATTACCTACTAGTTTAGATGAAAATAGCCTTTTGTTATAACTCAGTAATAATTTTTTAATTGTACAAACAATGAACTTACATGAATATCAGTCCAAGCAACTGTTTTTAGATGTCGGAATACCGGTTCTCAGAGGGGGTGTGGCATCCGCTCCAAATGAAGCAAGACAAATTGCAGAAACTCTAGACACAGATACTTGGGTAATCAAAGCACAGGTTCATGCTGGAGGCAGAGGTAAAGCTGGTGGGGTTAAAATTACAAAAAGCCTTGATGAGGTTGAAAGCATTGCTCGGTCAATGTTGGGTACTCAATTAATTACAAAACAAACTGACGAGAAAGGACTTCCTGTTGACTATGTTTATATTGAATCAGGGACATCTATTGCTTCGGAATACTATTTAAGCCTGCTCATTGATAGGGCAAAAGAATCTTGGACTTTTATTGGCTCTTCTGAGGGAGGAATGGACATAGAAACAGTTGCCCAGATGTCTCCTGAAAAGATTATTAAATATACAATTGACCCCAGCGAGGGATTAGATAAAACAGAATTATCTTTGATGGCCTCTAGCCTTGGATTAAATGATGTGGGCGTTAATGAATTTATAGACATCACAAGCAAATTGTTTTCATTAGCTATTTCAGCAGACGCAAATCTCATTGAAATAAATCCGCTGATTATTGATGAAGAAAATCATTTAATCGCTCTAGACTCTAAGATGTCAATTGATGGCAATGCCCTATTCAGACAAGGTGACCTGAATCAAATGAAAGACTCTAATCAAGAAGATGCTCTAGAAGTAAAAGCAACAGCAAACGACTTAAGTTATGTCTCTTTAGACGGAGACATTGCATGCATGGTCAATGGTGCAGGTTTAGCCATGGCGACCATGGACGTAATTAAATTACATGGCGGTGAACCTGCTAACTTCCTGGATGTGGGTGGAGGCGCGACTCCGGATAGAGTTAAAGTAGCCTTTGATATCATCATGGGAAACCCCAATGTAAAAGGTATTTTGGTTAATATTTTCGGTGGTATCGTTAGGTGCGATGTGATTGCAGAAGGCATTATTGCTGCTCTTGCTAAGTCAGAAATCAATGTACCCATAGTCGTCAGGCTTGAAGGAACGAATGTTAATCTCGGAAAGAAATTATTAACAGAATCAGGCTTGAAGGTTATTCCAGCAGATAACCTAACAGATGCAGCCTTAAAAATTGTTGAATCAGTAAAAGACGTCTAATGAGTGTTTTAGTTAATTCATCCTCAACAATCATTTGCCAAGGAATCACAGGATCACAGGGCACCTTTCATGCTGAGCAATGTATTGATTATGGTTCCAAGATAGTTGGTGGGGTTACTCCAGGAAAAGGGGGGCAGGAGCATTTAGGAGTACCGGTATTTGATTCTGTTGTGCAAGCTAAACAAAATCTTGAATTTGATGTCAGTATGATATTTGTTCCTCCTCAATTTGCTGCAGAAGCTATTGTTGCAGCTGTTGAGGCAGAAGTTGGTTTAATCGTCTGCATTACCGAAGGAATTCCAGTTGCAGACATGATTCAGGTTAAGGCTAGTTTAAAAGGGTCTTCATCGATTCTGCTTGGACCTAATTGTCCGGGAATAATTACACCGGGAGAAGTTAAAATAGGAATTATGCCTGGTTTCATTCATCAGAAAGGATCCATCGGTATTATTTCAAGGTCAGGCACTCTAACTTATGAAGCAGTTGACCAAACGAGCAAACACGGTTTAGGTCAAAGCACCTGTATTGGGATAGGTGGAGACCCTATTAAAGGGATTAATTTTATTGATTGTCTGGAACTCTTCGAAACTGACCCTGATACCAAAGGGATTGTTTTAGTCGGTGAGATTGGCGGTTCCGATGAAGAGAAAGCTGCAGAATTTATTAAAAACAATGTGAGTAAGCCGGTGGTGGCATACATTGCGGGTGTTTCGGCACCGCCTGGAAAAAGAATGGGGCATGCTGGGGCCATTGTTACTGGAAAAGAAGGGACAGCGTCCAGTAAATATAACGCACTTCAAGAAGCCGGTGTTCATACCGTTGAATCTCCTGCATTAATTGGGGAGAAAATGAAATCCTTGGTAACGGATTAATCAACTACCAAAATTTATACCAAGGTTCGTTTTCTTCTAATACAGTTATTTGAGCCGGGTCTTTAGCTTGATTAGCCAGGAAAATGCTTTCTGCTTGTTCGGCTAGATCATCCATTCCGAGGCTATCGTACGCCTTGGCGATTATTTCTAAGGATTCTATGGTTGCAGGGGCTCCATTATATTGTTCTAAAGTATATTTAGCTCTATTGATTGCTGCAATGTAGGCTCCACGTTCCATGTAGTGTTGAGCCACATGGTTTTCATATCTTGCTAACCTATTTCTTAAAAATACCATTCGCTGTTTTGCATCATCGACATAGATGCTGTCAGGAAATCTTCTTAATAATTGAGAGAAAACTGAGAAGGCCTCTTCAGTTTGAAAGGGAGGTCTTTTTGTTAGATCCACATCAAAAATTTCATGGTACCACTGATGTTGTCCTTCAAATAATGACAGACCTCTCATGTATAAAGCATAATCCACTCTAGGGTGAGTGGGGTTCTCTTTTTCAAATTGTTTCGCTTCATCAATCGCCTCCTCAAACGAGGAGCTCCTATAATGTGCGTATATAAGATCTAACTGTGCTTGTTTGGCTTCGTTGCTAAAAGGAAAGGAGGTAGTGAGTACTTCAAGGTAATTAACAGCATTTCTATAATTTCCATTGTCAATTGAGAGTTGAGCTCTTTCGAAGATTACTTCTGAGGAACTTCTCATATCAGTAGCTTCATCTTTGCTGCATGAAACAATAAAAATAATAAGTAAGAATAAGAATATTTTTTGTGTATTTTTCAAAATTGAAGTTCTCTTTTCTTTTCTCGCTGACCTAAGTATGGAATTATAGCCTAAAATACATTAAATCAAATCAAGCATAATAGATTAGATGAATGAAGATGCAATAGAATTTTTAGTTACGCCTGAAGAACATAGTCAGAGAATTGATAAGGTGGTTAGTTCACGCTTGGATAAATATTCTCGTGTGATTATCCAAGAATGGATTGAATCGGGTTTTATTCTTATTGAGAATCAGGCAGTTAAATCAAAAACGAAGGTTCAACAAGGACAGCAAATTACTGTTATACCCCGTTTAAAAGAGCGAAATGAGATCAAACCTCAGGAAATGAATCTTGATGTTGTGTTTGAAGATAATGATCTGATGATTATTAATAAACCTCCAGGTTTAGTCGTGCACCCTGGGCATGGCAATTATGACTCAACCCTTCAGCATGGGCTGTTATTTCATGATTCAGACTTAAGGTTTTTACCCAGGGCAGGATTGATTCATCGTTTGGATAAAGACACAAGCGGGCTGCTGCTGGTCGCGAAAAACAATAATTCATATAATTTATTAACCAGCGCCATGCAGTCACGATTAATTTCGAGAGAATACAGGGCACTTTGTGCTGGAGAGATGACGAGCGGGGGTACTATAGATGAGAATTTATCAAGAGACCCTAATAATCGGATTAAATTCAGAGTTTCAGAATACGGTAAAAGTGCAGTGACTCATTATCGTGTACTCAAAAAGTTCCAAGGGTACACTTTTGTTGGAGTGCAACTAGAGACTGGACGAACACACCAGATTAGGGTGCATCTGTCACATATCCGCTATCCTATATTAGGAGACCCGCTTTACGGGGCTAGATTGATGATTCCTAGAGGCGCAGATGAGAGCTTGTCAACAAAGCTGAGATCGTTTAAAAGACAGGCTCTCCATGCTTGTAAACTTACATTTAATCACCCGGTTTCTGGGGAACCGATGAACTTTTACAATGATCTTCCTGTTGATATGGAGAAGCTTATCCAAGAATTATCAGGCAACACCCTCGATAAAAAACTGATAAACAATTTATCTTTTCCAGATATTAAAGTTTAGAATTTCTCTTCACTATATCGTAATATACTCGCTTTTATTTTACGTGATTAATCAGAGCTATACTTTATGCCAATATATGAATATCAATGCAATGAATGCGGTCATCAATTAGATGCACTTCAGGGGGTTAATGACGAGCCATTATTGGAATGCCCAGAATGCGCTAAAACATCTTTAAAGCGCTTGATATCTGCACCTAATTTTAGATTAAAGGGCCAGGGATGGTATGAGACAGATTTCAAAAAAGAGAATCGTAAAAATGTAGCTGACAATAAAGATGAAAAATCCGACAAAAAGGAGGGTTCAGGCGATGACAAAAGTTCTGATCAATCAAAGAAGAAGGAAAAAAAGAAAGATAAAGCAGCCAAAGATGCTGAGTAATGTAATAATTGTAATGATATGAAGAAGTTAAGAACAATAATTGTGGCTGGCTTATTGGTTTGGGTCCCTTTGGGAATCACTATTTTTGTAGTAAAGCTTTTGATTGACTTACTTGGGCAGACCTATTTAATCATCCCAGCGCCTTTGAGACCGGAAAACCTATTGGGTTTCTCAATACCAGGATTTGGAATCATACTGGCCGTTTTAATCTTATTAGGTACCGGCTTAATTGCGGCGAATTATTTTGGTAAGACATTGGTTGATAGTTGGGACAAACTTCTAGATAAGATTCCATTAATCAGGAGTATTTATAACCCACTTAAGAAATTTTCAGAAATTGTTTTATCAGATCAGACTCAATCTTTTTCAAAAGTGTTATTGATTGAGTACCCTAGAAAAGGCGTCTACAGTTTGTGTTTTCAAACCTCTAAGGAAGTAGGGGAGATTAAAGATAAAATTGGAGATGATGTTGTTTGTGTCTACATTCCAACCACGCCTAATCCAACATCAGGCTATATAATTATGGTGTCCAAAGATCAAGTTATAGAGCTTGAAATGAGTGTAGAGGATGCTATAAAAATGATTATATCCCTGGGTGTAGTTGTTCCCGCAATAGGGACAGAAGAATAAATAAACCTTAAATTAGAATGTCGGAAGAAAAAAATCATAGAACTCATTACTGCGAACATTTGAGCAACAGCAACCTTGGAGAAAATATTACAGTCTCTGGATGGGTGCATAGACGAAGAGATCATGGAGGGGTTATTTTCATTGATTTAAGAGATACCTCAGGGTTGCTCCAGTTGGTTTTTGATCCATCCAACAAAGAACTATTTTCTCAAGCAGAAAAAATAAGATCAGAGTACGTTTTATCTGTGACCGGAGTTATTAGAAACAGACCTGAAGGAACGATTAATCCGGAGATGACAACCGGTAAAATTGAATTGCTGGTTGAGTCAGGGAGGGTCCTAAACCCTTCTTTAACGCCTCCATTTCATCATGATGAGTTTGCCAATGAAGACACTCGATTGAAATATAGGTACCTGGATCTTAGGCGACAGACGATGTCAGATAATCTTAAATTAAGGCATCAAATTATTAGATCGTTAAGGAATTTTCTTGATGCTCAGTCCTTCATAGAAATAGAGACACCAATATTGACCAAGGCCACTCCAGAAGGAGCGAGAGATTACTTGGTTCCCAGCAGGACTCAACAAGGGGATTTTTTTGCATTGCCTCAATCACCTCAACTATTTAAACAGCTACTCATGATGTCAGGGTTTGATAAATATTACCAAGTCGCTCGCTGTTTCAGAGATGAGGACCTAAGAGCAGATCGTCAACCTGAATTTACACAATTGGACGTTGAGATGGCATTTGTTAATCAGGATCAGGTAAAAGAGACCATGGAAGAAATGATCCGAGATCTTTTCAAAGAGGTGCTTGATTTTAAACTTGATCAACCATTCCCTCAGATTGCTTTCCATGAATGCATGAAGCGGTTTGGTAGTGACCGACCTCATTTGGGTATCAAGATGGAGCTTATTGATGTTGGTGATTTGATGAAGGATGTTGAGTTTAAAGTCTTTTCACAACCAGCCAACGACGAAGAGTCAAGAGTAGCATGCCTTGTGTTGAAGAATAAGCCTGATATTTCCAGAAAACAAATAGATGATTACACTGATTTTGTATCCAATTACGGCGCTAAGGGATTAGCTTATATTAGGGTGAATGCTATAAAAGACGGGGTCAAAGGCATGCAATCACCAATACTTAAATTTCTAGACGAAGATTGCATTAGTTCACTCATAGACCGTCTAGACATAAAGGATGGAGATACTGTTTTCTTTGGTGCAGATAAAGCAGAAACAGTTAATGCATCATTGGGCGCTTTGAGAGAAAAGTTAGCAACAGATTTTGATTTAATTGAACCCGGTTGGCACCCTCTTTGGGTCACAGATTTTCCAATGTTTCACTGGGAAGCTAAAGAAAAAAGATGGGTATCTGAGCACCATCCTTTCACCTCTCCTCTTAACGATGACCCTGAGGATTTAATTGCTAACCCGAAAAGTGCAATTTCATTAGGTTACGACATGGTTCTGAATGGAAATGAAATTGGCGGAGGTTCAATCAGAATTCATTCGCAGAAGATGCAATCGGCAGTTTTCGAAATTCTTGGAATAAGTCCTGAAGAGGCAACTGAAAAGTTTGGGTTCTTTCTTGAAGCATTAAAATATGGATGCCCACCGCATGGTGGAATAGCTTTTGGAATTGATCGGATAGTTATGTTGATGACTGAATCTACTAGCATTAGAGATGTTATTGCATTCCCTAAAACTCAAACCGCTAGTTGTCTGCTCACTGATGCTCCAAGTGTAGCAGGTAAAGGACAACTTAAAGAATTAGGCATTAGCGTCAAATCAAAAAAATAAGCTTGAAAAATTAAAAATATTTTCATTCAAATTTTCTTTTAGATCATTGATAATACCCATCAATTTTTTACGAAATAATAAGAAAATAAATGCCGAATAATTCTTTGTCTAAAACTATCAATCTTATTTATATAGCTGCAAAAGTTCGTTTAGGCTTTTTGATTATGGCTTGCACATTGGCCGGGATTGCCGTTTCCCCTTCTTCCTCGCTATCACCAATGCAAATTCTATCTTTAGCGATTTGTGTGTTAGTCGCAGCATCAACATCAGGAGCATTTAATCAATGGTTTGAACGAGATATAGATTCCTTAATGGATAGGACAAAAGAAAGACCTTTCGTAACGAAAGAACTGGAGCCTTCCAATGCATGGAATATCTGGTTAGTCGTGATCAGTTTAGTCGCACTTTATTTGACTTACTTGATTGCAAATATTCAAGCTAGTTTCTATCTGTTTGCAGGGATTTTTACCTATGGAATTGTTTATACGGTTTGGCTAAAGCGTAAAACATGGATGAATATTGTTATTGGCGGTTTAGCTGGAAGTTTTGCTGTTCTTGTAGGTTCAGCAGCTACTGGCGATACCTTTTCCCCTCCAGCTTTAATCTTATCAGTTGTTTTGTTTCTATGGACTCCGCCTCACTTTTGGGCACTTTCAATTTCTTTTAAAGATGATTATGCAAAGGCAGCCATCCCAATGCTGCCAGTTGTATCAACAATCACAGTTACCAGTCACGCAATTTTCTGGCATACATTGCTCCTGGTTCTTCTTTCTTTTACTTTGGTCTTCTATTCTATGCATTGGGTTTATTTGGTCTTTGCTACCTCCGGCGGGCTGTATTTTCTCTACGCTAGTTTTCAGCTTCTAAGACAACAGAATAGCTTTTGGGCCAAAAAGACTTTTTTCGCTTCAATCATACATTTGGGTTTGCTTTTATTAGGTGCCATGTTTGATGCTATGATATTTGCCTAAAGAGCAAATATTTTATAGCCATGAAAAAAATA
>CAZVRH010000027.1:0-17568 GCA_964629335.1 uncultured Woeseia sp. | reverse complement strand
ATGAATGTTTCTCATTGTTTACTCAATATCGATTACCACATTCCCTATAACAGAACCGGCTTCGACCGTTTTATGGGCATTAACAATGTCTGAGAGTGAAAAAGACTCAGCAATAATAGGAGCGAGCGCATTGTCATTGAGGGCAGCTGTAATCCCTTCATTGATCTTAGTTCGATCGGTCTCAGGAACGATATAAATGAGATAGGTATTCAATGTGACACCCTTAAACATGAGATCATAGAAAGGAATAGGGGGATTGCCTTCAGCCACTGAACCGTATGCAGCAATAACACCATTGTTCTTAATCACTTCTTGACTCACCGAAAGGTTTCCACCAAATTCAACTTCAAGTATTCGATCAACCCCATTACCTTTTGTAAAATCATCGATCGTTTTAATAACATCATCGGTTTTATAGTTAATCACTAGATCAGCTCCTGCTGCCTTTGCTGCTGCTGCTTTATCTGCACCGCTAACTGTAGAAATAACTTCAGCTCCCGACCATTTAGCAAGTTGGATACCAAGGTGACCCACAGCTCCAGCGCCCCCTGTAATTAATATGGTTTGGTCTTTAACTGGACCATTTGAGAAAATTCCATAATAGGCAGTTGCGGCTGGAATTCCTAAACACGCCGCGGTTTCAAAAGAGGTATTCTCAGGCATAGCAATTGCTTGATTTGAGGGAAGGGCAATGAATTCTGCACAAGTTCCATGGGCCCTGCCGAAAGCTCCGTTCCAAATCCATACTCGTTCACCAATTCGATCTTCACTCACTCCTGCTCCAACTTCGACAATAGTTCCACCGCCGTCTGAGTGTGGAATAATTTGTGGAAATTGTAATTCTCCTCGAGCGCCTGCTCTGGTTTTAACATCAGACGGGTTAATGCCCGAAGTTTTCATTTGGACCAACACATCCCCTGAATCGGGCGAAGGATTTTCTACTTCTCCAACACGAAGTACGTCTTCCGCTGAACCAATTGTTTCATACCATGCTGCTTGCACTTTATTCCCTTTCCATTTCAATCATTGATAGGTTTTCTGTATGACCATCAATGACAAGCATTTGTCCTGTGATTTTTTTTGCTAACGGCGAGAGCAAATAGACTATCATCCCCACGATCTCTTCTGCGTCAATAAAAGTTTTCAAGGATGTTTGACTTAGATAGACGGCTTTAATTTCCTCTGATGTGGTGTTTCTATACTTAGCTTCTCGTTCTATGACTTGCTCAATTCTCTCTCCATTCACTGAACTTGGGCAGATTGTATTTATGCGAATATTGTCCGCTCCATATTCCATAGCCCATGTTTTAGTTAAACCGATTAACCCCCATTTTGTAGCTGAGTAAGAGGAGCGGAGGGGAGTTCCCATAAACGATGAGGTTGAACCAATATTGATAATGGATCCTCCGCTTGCCGATCTCAAAAGAGGAATTGCTGATTTGCTGCAAAGAAATGTTCCATTCAGATTGACATTCAATGTATCTGTCCAATCATCAAAATTGGTGTCTTCGAGTTTGGCTGAGGGTCCAGCGACACCAGCGTTGTTGATGAGAGCATTTATTTCCCCGAAATAATTTTTGACCTCATTAAACAGAGACTTGACTGCTTCCTCATTGGACACATCCGCTTTGAAGGCAATTACTTCAGGATTTTCTTTAGAGAACCGATCAAGAGCCGCTTGATCTTTATCGCAAATGATCACTTTGGCTCCAGCATGTGAAAGGGTTTGAGCGATCTCAGCACCGATACCTGATGCACCAGCAGTGATCACTATTTTTAAGTTTTTAATATGTTCCATTAATTCAAAAGAGGCTCAATCTTAAGTTTCAACCATTGAATTAAGTCTTCACCGCTAAGATTTCTTGCTGTGGCCAGTTCGCCTGCGAGAGTAGCAAAGACAACATTTTCATGTTTATCTAAAACAACAAGTGCAGGAATTCCTTCGCTAATCGGGTTCCCATAGCGCTCAGCAATATCGAGATTTTTATTCCATTCGCCTACATCCACGGCAACAACGATAAAACGCTGATCCAGCCACGCTTTGATATCTTTTCGAGCAAAATATTCACCAAGTGTTCTACAATCTGGGCACCAATTTCCACCCATTTCGAGCAAGACATATTTTTCAGATTCCTCAGCTTGTTTTATAGCATTGGCAATATCCTTATGTGCATCAGCTGTTTCATCGTAAGGTTGAAAATCAGACAGTGCCCAGCTATTGAAGCTGAACAGTAGTGCTGATATAAGAAATAGTTTTTTCATGTAAAGTATTTTTCAGCCACATTTTGAAAGTCACCATGTTATATTTTCTGTGACTTCAAAATTGCTTGATTAACATCCTCTATAATATCATCAATATTTTCAATCCCTACAGAAATCCTGACCATATCATCCGAAATTCCTGCACTCTCATATTCGTCCTCATCGAGCTGACTATGAGTGGTTGAGGCTGGATGTGTCGCCAATGATTTAGTGTCGCCAATATTGACTAAACGAACTATTAACTCTAAGGAATCAATAAATTTTATTCCTGCTTCTCTACCTCCCTTGATACCAAAGCTTAAGATCGCAGACGGTTTACCATTGGTATATTTTTTTGCTAGATCGTAATAAGGGCTTTCAATTAATCCTGCATAATTGACCCAGCTAACACTCTTATGATCTTCCAGGTATCTGGCTAAAAGGATCGCATTTTCGCAATGCCTCTCCATTCTTAGAGATAGTGTTTGAATACCTTGTAAGATTAAGAACGCATTGAATGGAGAAAGGGCTGCCCCAGTATTTCTTAATGGACCCACACGACATCTTCCAATAAAAGCAGCATTTCCAAGAGCTTCTGCATAGACCATGCCGTGATAAGAACCGTCAGGCTCATTTAAAAGAGGGAATCTTTCGGGTTCTTTAGCCCAATCAAAGTTGCCTGCATCTACTATAGCGCCTCCAATGGTCGTTCCATGCCCGCTAATATATTTTGTTAGCGAGTGTATGACTATATCAGCTCCATATTCAATCGGTCTGAAGAGGTACGGAGTGGCAACCGTGTTATCAACAACCAATGGCACGCCTCGATCGTGGGCAGCTTGGGACAATTTTTCTATATCGCAAATATTACCCAAAGGATTACCAATGGATTCGCAAAAAACAAGTGTTGTATTTTCATCTATCAGTTTAGATAAGCCTTCTAAATCATGGCCCTTAGCAAACCTTATTTCAATTCCCTGATTGGTAAGCGTATTAGTGAAATAATCTATTGTTCCTCCGTACAGTTCGCTTACAGACACTATATTTTGTCCAGCTCTTGTTAAAGATTGTATTGTATAAGTGATGGCAGCCATTCCAGAACTAACTGCTAATGCGGCGATCCCACCCTCCATCTCAGCTAGGCGCTCCTCCAAAATAGCATTGGTTGGATTCATTATCCTTGTATAAATATTCCCCTCCGCTTGAAGAGAGAACAGATCGGCTCCATGTTGAGCATTATCAAATGCATACGATGATGTTTGATAAATGGGAGTAGCTACGGATTTCGTCGTAGGATCAGGCGAATAGCCTGAGTGTATTGCTTGAGTTTCTATTTTCATTTTTATTTCTCCAAAAAAAAACCTGTTTGCAAAAGCTAAACAGGTCTCTTTGAGAAATCTCAATCCTATTTAGCAGTTTTGTTAAAGCACCTGCAAGTCGGAATAAATCAGTGCTAGTGGCATCCTAATTTAACTAATGATTATGTCAAGCTAATTCTTATTCAATCCAAGCTTTGTTATTTTGAATTGGGCCTGAAGGTGGCCAGTTAAAACATAGTTATGTTTTTCTATATATCACAATTGCTTAGTTCAACAATTTCGTGATTGAGGTAGCATTCTTGATTATTGATAATTCCCTTTTCGTTAAAATATTCCCACAAGCCTTCTTTTAGATTCAATTTATACTCACCTTTATACTTTAATTTTCCAGTCTCATAGAAAACCTTAATTTCTCCGTGCCTCAAGTTGTTTTTTGCAAAACCTTCCCACCATAATTCTCCATTATCGTGGTACCCCTGAAAAAGACCTTCTAATTTTCCTTTTAGATAATTCTCTTTTTCAAATAAACTGCCATTTTCATGAAAAGTCATTCTAGAGCCTTCCTTGAGCCCATCTTTATAGGCTAGCTTCTCTTTTACGGTGTCATCGGAGTGAAATAGGATTAACGGTCCATTAAAGAGTTTATTGGGATACTCTTTGTATAAAATACCTCCTTCTTCAATAGGGTCGGCATCATTATTTGCAAATATATAAAAACTGAACAGTAGTGCTGTAATGAGGATGATTTTTTTCATTTAATTGCCATCCACGCAATCTTCTTTCAAGGTTACATAGATTATATCAATAGGCTCATTTCCAGTGTTACCGGAATCGTGTCCTGCACTGAGTGGGATTTTATCCATCCAGCCTACAGAACCGTCCTCATCAATCTCTCCCGAATACTCAGATTTTCCTCCGATTCGACCAGACCACTCCCCACCCTTGATGTGTATGTAGATTTGGTTGCCAGGATGACTGTGAACACCTTCCCACTGTCCGGGTTGGATTATGAACCTCTGTACAACGAGTTTGTCATTTTCCAGCACTAATTCACCGGGAATATTTGGATAATACTGATGGCAGGGATTTGACTGTTCAGCCCAACTATTAAAGCTGAACAATAGTGCTGATATGAGGATGAGTTTTTTCATAGCTTTTTCCCTTTAAAGATTACTAAATAAATATCTTGAGTATTGCTAATCGATTCTAATGGATTGCTATTTAGAATAACAAGATCTGCCAATTTACCTTCATCGATAGTTCCGATGTTACTTTCAATGTTGAAGAATTCAGCGGGGGTAATAGTGGCTGATCGCAAGACTTCTCTTTGTGTCATCCCAGCCTCAAAGAGCAGTTCTAACTCTTTGTGTAGGCTATAACCTGGTGTGAGATAACCAATCGGTGTATCTGTTCCTGCAAGAATTTTCACACCTTCTTGGCTCATGATATTGACCAGATCCAAACTCCATTTATCGAAGATTAGATCATTCTCACTTGCATCTTGATCAGACAGTCTATCGGATCCTTGTTGCCAATCCTCGCGTGCTTTTGCTGGTAAGTATTGATAGGTTTTCTGCCACAGTGGATCAGCATAAAATCGTCTCGAATCAAGCGTATTGATGGTGAGGGTAGGCGTTTGAAAGACACCAAACTCTGCCAATTTCTTGATAATTCTCAAACATCGCCCAGGATCATGATTATCGATCGCATAGTATCTTTGAGAGGAATGGATCTTTGATCTAAGCGCTGAGCCTGCAATCCCGTTTTCGTTTTCCAACTCTTTTCTTCTTTTGTTTAATAATTCTGGGGCATCGAGTGAACAGGCAAGATCCATGTTCCTGACATGTTGCATGCCCCCAAGACCCGCCTCTATGGCTTCTTCTAGATCAATGCTCAGAGGAATATGTCCCGTGACTCTGAGACGGTTCTTCTTGGCAATTTTTAAAAGTTCTAGATAGGTCTCCTTAGAAAGCATTTCATAGGATTTGAGAAAGGTAACACCATCGTCTATTAACTCATTGACGACATGTTCAATATCCGTGGTTTCATCAATGCCGATGGATAGTTCAGGGAATCCAGGCTCCATTCCTTTATAGACTCGATCGCGACCATCAATCAATGGCCCTGCATAAAAGAGTCTTGGCGTTGAGTCAGGATGAGCCTTTACGAAATCAATGGAGGGTTGAAGTTTGTCAATGACAGCCCCGGTATCTCTGATACTGGTGATGCCATTCTTTAAAAATAATTTGAAATAGGTTTCATGATCTATTTCGGGAATGAAGGTTAGGTGAACATGAGCATCCCAGAGACCGGGGATTAGAAATTTACCGCTTCCGTCAATGATCGTATGTCCCTTGTGTCGCTCTGAAGTGAACTGATCAGATTCAATAATAGATTCTATTTTGCCGTTCTCAATCAGTACTGTTTGATTCGATCTAACAGGATGTTCGGCGTCAATGAGAGTTATATTTTCAATAATTAGGTCAGCATGAGCAGCTATCTGCATAGACAGCAAGAGAGATAGAACGGTAATACATTTTTTATAGTTCATAAACCTTCCGAAATAACAAAATCTCTAAACGAGCAGTCCTTAATGTGTTTGACAGCATTTTGATACTCTTCTCCATCATATACTGATTGTGCAACTTCATAACTAGGGAATTCAACCAAAACCGTTCTTTCGAGTGTTGCCTTCTCTTTGTTCACCTGATTGCCACCACGAACTAGAAATGTTCCGTTATTCTGTTTCACAATTTCAGTTGCTGCCTCAGCGTATCGTTCAAAGGCTTCCTGACTATGATATTCACATCTAACTATCCAATAGCCTTTCATAGGGCCATACCTCCAAACCGTGAATTGCATTTCTAATGTCCATACTTAAATTCACACTTCCAATTCTTACTTTTTGTTCAAGATCAAACAAACTGATGGTGGATGGCGAAGAACCCACCGCAATGAGATTTTGATCAAACAGGCACAAGCCTCTAGCAAACCCTTGTCGAGCTATGCGGCTATCGTCCAGATCGGTATGAGTTAACTCGTCTTCATTGTAGGTGGGTATGACTAAATTGGTTTCCCCACCTTCTCGGTTGACCGCCCTGACGCAATCACTTTGCGTGTCATTAAAAATGACGCCCTTTTTATAAGGTCTCGCATTATGAGTGCCTTGGGGGAGTGTGCAATATTCCTTGACAGTCAGATCGCTGTCCAAGTGAATTAGTGCATCGGTTCTCAAGCCACTAGTAAACAGGCCTTTTTTAGTGCATCTCACGTTATTCAAATGTAGATTATTGGCCATTTGTGGACCGTCTTCTGTTTGTGGATCAAAGAGTTGTGACTTCCAGCCCTTTGGAGTTTTTCGAAGATGAATACCACGAGTAAATTCATCATGATCAAGATTAAACACCAGTAAACTGTCATAGCCTGTTGATGTTACAAATAATAGGTTCTCAAACTTATCTATCTCGTGAACGTGTTTTAGATAGGTATTTTTATATGAGCGTTTGACATTAAATTCAAGGTCATAGACAAAAATTTCGTCACTGGCAGCGATAAAAATCTCATCTCCATTAAATTCTATGCCTCGTAAACCTCGATCCCAACCGCGACCAGTGAAATCGATACCTGAATCATCCCAGTCCACCATAACTTCAGCCGTTTGTTTTTCAAAATCAACCAAATAGATACCGCCATGACTCTCCCCCTGTTGACTTCCTCGGACAACAGATGTAGCAATGAGTGTAGGCAGTGATTTCATTTTTTTATTGTAATCGAAATGGAATTACAGATTAAAACTAAATTAGATAATTTCTATGATAAGGTTTGACCTATGTTGATTATGAAATTCTACATTTTGATCACGTTTTTAATCTTCATCTCCACAAATATTTTGGCTGAAGATCAAACTTCTCGCATCTATTGTGGCCAGATGCTGGATGTTGAAAACGAGGTGATATTGGAGGGAGTCATGATTTCTCTTGATCTTGAGACCGAGAAAATCCTCCAGCTTGATTCCAATATTCAACCATCAACTGCTGATAAGGTCATGGATCTCAGCGATTATTTCTGTCTGCCCGGATTGATCGATATGCATACTCATATTTCAGAAAGTGCTACGGGTGATCTAAGTGATTTTTTCACTCGATCACAAGATGAGCAATTAGCGATTGGCAAAGTCAATGCTCAAAGAACACTCGAGGTTGGTTTTACCTCAATCAGAGATCTCGGTGTTTATATTGCTTGGACTGATAAACGCTTAAGAGACGAGATCAATCAAGGATTGACGCCGGGGCCAAGAATGCAAATCTCAGGGTACTATCTCACTATTCCAGGCGGAGGAGGGGATATTGATATCCCGGATTATAAAGGTGAGGTTCCTGCACAGATCCGACGCGGTGTGACCAGAGGCAAGGAACAATTTAGACAAAAGGCGACAAGTGCTGTTAATGGAGGTGCTGATCTTCTAAAGATGATTGCATCAGGCGCTGTACTTGCTTACGGTAGCACCCCGGGTGACCCAGAAATGAACCCAGATGAAATTAAAGCTGTGGTTGATGTCGGTCATCGGGCAGGGATTAGAGTGACCGCTCATGCTCACGGCGCCGAATCTATTAAACAAGCAATATTGGCAGGGGCAGACAGCATAGAGCACGCCTCGTTAATTGATGAAGAGGGAATTCAACTGGCCAAAAAAAATGGCGTCGCTTTATCCATGGATATCTATAACGGTGATTATATTAATACGGTTGGTGTCATTGAGGAATGGCCAGAAGAATTTTTAAGAAAAAACAGAGAAACCACTCAGATTCAAAGAGAAAACTTCAAAAAAGCACATCAAGCAGGAGTGACCATTGTTTATGGTACAGACGCTGGGGTATATCCGCACGGGGATAATGCAAAACAGTTTGCATATATGGTCCAACACGGTATGACGAGTATGCAGGCTATTCAAGCAGCCACGAATATTGCAGCAAATGTGATGAATTGGGAAGACAGAGTGGGAAAAATCAGGCCAGGTTATTTTGCAGATATCATTGCTGTAAGAGATAATCCTTTGCTAGATATTCGTGCACTGGAGGACATTAATGTCGTCATCAAAGGAGGCAAGGTTTACAAAACTGACAAAGATTTATGAATAAGCATCTCATCATGGGTTTCCTTTTACTGTTCTTAAGTTTTTTTGGGATTAATGCCAAGGCCATTTCAGCAATCCAGGTACCTGAGGTTGTTCTGACCGACGTCCCGTTCGAAATACAAATCTCTGACTTTGATGAAGTTAGAGCCTGCGAGTATCAAGTAAAAATTGATCAAGTGCTCTACTCACCCACAGTATGCAATTCAAATGATCTAACCTTTGAGTTTCTTTTAATTGAAGACACATCGACGAATCAATTGTCGCTGATGTTGGCAGAACAAGAGATTTCAAGTGAAGAGTTAAATGTACTTTCGGGATGGTTGTCCCTCATGCCTCCGATAGTTTCAATTTTAGTGGCACTGTTTTTTAGGAGCGTCATTCCTGCCTTGTTTCTAGGGGTTTGGATTGGATCTTTTTCCATATTAGGTTTTGAGGCAAAAGTCTTGTGGCAAAGTTTTCTGGATGTGGTGGCAAAATATGTCAAGCAGGCACTTGCTGATCCGGATCATGCTGCCGTCATCATTTTCAGTCTCATGATCGGTGGGCTTGTGGGAATTATTTCAAGAAACGGTGGAATGTTAGGTATTGTAAATGCCTTGAAAGGCTTTACCACCTCGGCTAAACGCGGCCAATTGATTACCTCAACTTTAGGACTTGCTATTTTCTTTGATGATTACGCCAACACCTTGGTTGTCGGTAATACCATGCGTAAAGTCACAGATAGGTTAAAGATCTCTAGAGCTAAACTAGCTTTTCTTGTCGATGCCACCGCAGCACCCGTGGCTTGCATTGCTTTAATCACGACCTGGGTTGGCTATCAAATTGGCATGATAGATGTTTCAGTGGATCAGATCGATGCAATCAATCAATCAGCTTATTCAATTTATCTCAACTCTATTTTGTACAGTTTTTACCCTATTTTTATGCTGGTGTTTGTTTTTACAATTGCCGCGTCAGGTCGAGATTTTTCTGTGATGCATCATTATGAGGTGGCAGCAAGACAAGGGAATGACAAATCCATTCAGGGTACTTCGACCGGTTACACCAATGACTCTGAAACTAGGCAACTCGAAGCGAAAGACCCAAGTAGAGCCAGAGCTTCAAACGCTTTTTTGCCAATATTAGTCTTTATTATAAGTGTCATTAGTGGATTATTTGCTACCGGAGAAGGCGACAATATTCAAGATATCATTGGTTCTGCTGATGCCTATCAAGCACTGTTATGGGGGTCTTTGATTGGCGTAATGATGGCATTTATGCTCTCCATCTTTCAAGGGTTAATGAGCTTGGAGGAAACGGTTCAATCTTGGTATGAAGGTGTTAAATTTATGATTTTTGCCATTATTGTTTTAATTTTGGCTTGGTCCTTAGGTCAAACCACTGAAATACTCCAAACAGCTCAGTATCTTGTGTCAATTCTTGGTGAATTTCTACCTGTGGCTTATGTGCCGACCATAATCTTCGTTCTGGCTGCTGCCACTGCTTTTGCTACAGGGACCAGCTGGGGAACCATGGGCATATTCTACCCAATTGTGATTCCATTGGCATGGCAGGTTTTATTTCTTAATGGTGTTGCAGATGCAGAGCACATGCATATTATTTATTCTTCGGTTGCATGTGTATTATGCGGTGCTGTCTGGGGTGATCATTGTTCTCCCATATCAGATACCACCATCATGTCCTCAATGGCATCAGGCTGTAATCACATTGATCATGTGGCGACGCAGTTCCCTTATGCAATGATTGTGGGCTCCATAGCATTGTTGCTGGGAACAATTCCTACAGGATACGGATGGTCTCCACTGATGATGATTCCACTGGGTGTGTTTATGATTATTTCAATAATTTTCCTTTTTGGCAGAAGGATCGACTAACGACCATGGAGGTTCAGCAAAGCAATAAAATTTATGAGGGCGTTCATAAGGTCTGTTCGCATTTTTCAGAGTCAACAAATTGTGAAATGACCTTCTCTATTTACCTTCCACAAGAGTCAAACTCTGATAGCTTCAAAACGCTCATCTGGTTGTCTGGATTGACCTGCACAGAAGAGAATTTTCGCATTAAATCTGGAGTTCAAAGGATTGCTTCAGAGTTAAACATGATTATCGTGTCGCCAGACACAAGCCCGAGAGGGCAGGGTGTGCCTGACGATGAAAATTATGCTTTGGGACAAGGGGCAGGCTTCTATTTAGACGCCACTGAGCCTCCGTGGAATGAGCATTTTAATATGTATTCTTACATCACCAAGGATCTTCTGGAGACGATCCATAATAATTTCTCTATTGATACTGAAAAAACAGGAATCTTTGGGCATTCTATGGGAGGTCATGGGGCGTTGACAATAGCTCTCAAAAACCCTCAACTGTTCAAATCAGTTTCAGCGTTTGCACCTATTTGTTCCCCTACAAAGGTGGGCTGGGGGGAAAACGCATTTGCTGCTTATTTAGGCAATCAAATGCCCGACTGGATTGAGTATGACTCCACAGAATTAATTTTAGACAGGGGTTGGAATTCAGATATTCTAATAGATCAGGGTCTTGATGATGAGTTTCTTGATCAATATCTCAAACCTCAATTACTCATAGAGGCATGCACTCAGAAAGGGATCCCCATCCAGTTAAGACAACATGAAGGTTACGATCATAGTTATTTTTTTATTGCTAGTTTTATCGAGGACCATCTGAGATGGCATGATGAAAGGTTATAGAGTCTCTCTTAGTTGATCGAGATACCAACTGATAAATCGTTTCTCTGTTGATTCTTTTTCAGAAAAAGGCCCAGATGTATATTTTCTGGAATTAACGCCTTTTTGATTATTGGTGATAATTCTCTCATCTGCTTTTGTGGTTACATCCCATAACCAGACAAGACGTTCAAGATCATAATCCACTCCTTCTTTTGCAGTCTTATCAATCATCCAATAAACATCACATTGGCTGGCGTGATGTCCAACAGGAGTGAATACATAAGCTACCACATGGTCAGAATAGGCAAGCAAGAAGCTCACAGGACCAAGACTAAAATCAGAAGCACCAGCATTATAGTCTGTTATTTTCCCTATTAGAGGAGCTAAGCCTTGGCCATTCTCACTTCCAGTGAGGTAACCATCAAAGAGCGCATAGCGGTGATAGGCATATTGTTCTTGCGATTCAATTTGGTCCTCATGTTCTGCAGATATATTGTAATCTTTCATACCGCATTGAGTCAGTGAGTCCTTCATTAGTTTCTGGACCGATTGGTACTCCTCACTAGATTCATCAAATTTTAAACTGTGTGATTTTGAGTATTCTGGATGAGAAGGAGCGCAATGATAACATTCATTGTAATTTTCAACACTGAGCTTCCAATTAGCTTCTATGGAATAGTTTTTGTGGGCAGCAATTTTCAAGTCTTTCATTCCAAACATTTGCATAGGTTCTGTTAACTCTTTTTTCATCATCTCCAGTGATGTCGGATTGTCTGAGAAATTAATCATGATCAATCCTTCAATTACGTCAACTGAGCAGTGATGAAGACCCAGTTTATCTTTATCAATATTGCTGCTGAGATTTTTAGCTGCTACCAAAGCGCCCTCTAGATTATAGGTCCATGCGTGATAAGGGCAGGTTAAGCGTTTTATATTGCCTTGACTCTTTAGACATATATGAGAACCACGATGCCTGCATACATTCATAAAGGCTCTAATGACACCGTCTTTGCCTCTGAGAATGATTACCGATTCAGTGAGAAGGTTGAAAAGAAAGTAATCACCTGTGTTTGGAATTTGAGATTCATGCCCTGCTAACAACCAAGAATTCATATAAATTTTTTCAATTTCTAGATCGAAAATAGCTTCATCCTTATAAAATTGTTGATCAAGGGACCAGTCTTTTATTTGGTTATTAATTAGTTGGCTAAGTTTTTTCATCAGTGAATAAAATTATAGGTTAGTAGGTGCAGAAATTTATCACAATTTACTGCTCTATGAGATTTTTATTGCGGTAACCTAAAGAGCTGACTTTATTTTTCGTCGTCTTTTTTTAGCAGTTTTTAAAGGTTGCTTTTGAGGTAGTTTTATAATTTTACCTAACTCGTTAAAAGGATCTGAGTTGTGGGGTATGGACATAGCACCAACAAAATAATCTTGAAATAGAGGTTCTGTGGCCGTCTCTATTTTTTTTATTTTTTTCACCTGTTGTTCAATTTCATGTCTGCTTTTTGTATCCAAAAGAGCCATTCTGGCACCCGTGCTGGCAGCATTCCCTGCTGAACTGACTTCGCTTAATTTACAATCAGGAATAAGGCCTAGAACCATGGCATACTTAACATCAATGTGGCTGCCAAAAGCACCAGCAAATCTTATTTTATCTATTGTTTTAATTTTTAATTTATCCATTAATAATTTTGCTCCGGCGTACAGGGCTGCCTTAGCCAGCTGTATTGCTCGGATATCATTTTGCGTAACTATGATTCTCTGTGCTCCTTCATAGAGTAAATAGGAATAAGTTCTGCCATCTTTGAAAAGAAACTTATTTTCTTTGGCATTGTTTTCGTTCATTAACCCATCCGACGAAATGATTCCTGATAAGTACATTTCAGCTACGGCTTCGATAATTCCAGATCCACAGATACCTGTTATACCTATGTTCTCGGTGGCTTCATGAAAACTAGGGTCATCTGACCATAAGTCTGAGCCTATTACTTTGAAGCGAGCTTCTAGGGTTTTAGGGTTAATTCTAACTCTTTCTATCGCACCCGGGGCAGCTCTTTGGCCTGAGTTAATTTGCGCGCCTTCAAAGGCTGGACCTGTTGGGCTTGAGGCAGCCAAAATTTGGTCCTGATTTCCCACGACGATCTCTGCATTGGTTCCGACATCCACAATGAGATTCATTTGTTTTTGATCGTAAGGCTTTTCTGTCAGGATCACGGCAGCAGCATCTGCTCCTACATGACCTGCTAAACACGGTAGAACATAAATTTGAGCCTGAGGATGAACATCTAGACCATAATCGGAAGCTCTAAGAGTGAGCGCATCACTGGTTTCAAGTTTAAACGGTGCCACACCTAAAGGCACTGGATCAAAACCAAGAAACAGATGGTGCATTACCGGATTGCCAACCACTGTGGTCTCTAAGATCAGACTGGGTTCAATTTCAGCCTCAGAGCATGCTTTTCCTAAAAGTGTATTAATTGCTTCACGTACAACTTTTGTAAGCTCATTCTGAGATCCAGGATTCTGCATACAATAAGAGACTCTGCTCATAAGATCTTCTCCAAATCTTATTTGAGGGTTCATTGAGCCCTGACTAGATATCACGTTGCCATTTTTTAAGTTACACAAATTCACCGCTATCGTGGTTGAACCAATATCTATTGCTGCTCCATATACGCTTTCAATAAATCCAGGCCAAATTCCCACCAGCGTTTTCTGTTCTCTAACCGCTACGGTATAACCTTGAGACGTCTCTTTAATGGCCTTGCCCATGGTTTTTGAATCGCAATCTACTGATTCTATGTTTAAAGACCATTCGTTCTTGAGTGTTTCTTTAATTGTCTTTTCAATATTTGCAGATGAAATTGAATTGATGTCTGATTCAATATAGTAAATCCGTGTTGTCGGATTAATAAAAATATCAGTAGCTTCAAAATCTTTTCTCACTATTTGCTGATGCAATTGGCTTTCTGCAGGAACATCGATAACCACGTCACCAAGTAGTTTAGACTGACAGCCCAATCTTCGTTGCGCTGCTAATGATTTTCGTTTGGCGTATTTTTTTTCTGGTTCCGAGACATCTGATAGATGCAAGAGTTTAGATGTAATGCCGTGTTTTGCGAACTCACCTTCAGTCAATTCTATCTGACAGCGACCGCATATGGCTCTTCCTCCGCATACTGAATCTAAATCTACTCCCAGTGATCTGGATGCGTCCAAGATAGTTGTGCCTTCTGGAAAGACACCTGTTTTACCCGCAGGCATAAATGCAATTTTAAACTCTTTTTTCTTAGCTTGAGCCATAGAATTCGAGACTAAGAGCGTCTTTTTCTTCTGCTTCGTTTTTCTCTGGGTTCTCGATAACTTTTTATCCAGTCAGAGCATTCTGGATCATGTCCCATGACCACATTAGCTCCTTTTATGGATTGCATAATTTCTTTTTCCAGTGGGTTGGTAATTGCACAAGGCATACCGCTGGCAATCGCCATAGCAATAAAAGCAGTATTCAATCCATGCCGATTGGGTAGACCAAAGCTTAAATTAGAAGCACCACAAGTGGTATTTACTTTAAGCTCAGTTTGTAATTTCTTGATCAATTCTAAGACTTGCCTGCCTGCATCATTGATGGCTCCAACAGGCATAACCAACGGGTCTATAATCACATCTTCTTTTGGGATTCCATGATCCATGGCTCTTTCGACAATTTTTTTTGCCACCTCAAATCGAACATTAATGTCTTCAGATATACCTGTGTCATCATTTGATATTCCGATCACAGCGCATCCAAATTTTTTAACTAAAGGTAGAACCGATTCCAAACGTTCTTCTTCACCGGTTACAGAATTCAGCAGAGCTTTACCCTCATACACTTCAAGGCCACGTTTCAGAGCCTCAACGATTGAGGAATCAATGCAAAGGGGCGCATCCGTGATACTTTGTATTAATTTTATAGAGTCAGCTAAGATTTTTGGTTCATCTGCCAAGGGCACGCCAGCGTTTACATCTAGCATCTGTGCGCCAGCTGTCACTTGACTGATGGCATCTTCTTTGACTCTTTCCAAGTTACCCGCTTTCATTTCTTCTGCAAGTAACTTTCTACCCGTGGGATTGATTCGTTCACCAATAACTACAAACGGGTGATCGGAGCCAATTTTAACTTCTTTTGTGTTAGAGCTAATGATAGTTTGTGGCATTGTTTTATCCTATTTTTGGTTTAATTCCTTTAGCTTTAATTGTTTTCTCAAGAACTGTGTCATCAAATTGGTTTTCTAATTTCTCCACCAGGTTATCAACCAGTTCTTGTGGATCTCCTTCCATGGCAACAATTTCTCTTCTCCATTCCGACATATAGGCTTCACTGGAGCCTTTACCGGCTCTCATAGCAGCTCGATCTATGGCTGTCTCAAATTTAGGGTTAAGTTGTTTTTTATACTTTTGTCTACCCATCTTGTAGATGACATGTGAAGGTATATCCCTCCAATAAACTGTGATCATTTTACCCATTAGTTAACTGCTCGATTTAGTTGTGATCTTAAATTTTTCAGTCCGGTGTAATGAAAATAATAGTCCAACTCTAAAAAATCCGCATATTTTTTAGCATCGTTTTGTAATGATTCTGATTCCGATTGAGCTAAGTACACTATTTTTTTATAGTGTTTGAAGTATTCTTCTTTTAATTCTGGGTGTTTATCTATCGACAACCCTTCAATCACTAATCGTTGAAAATGCTTGACCAAGAAATCAGTGAGATACAATGTACCCAGTTCTTGATTGGTAAATTCTAAAAATCTTTTTTCCCCTGAGTAAAATTCATAGCAGTGAGGTCCGTCTAATCTCTCAAGACCGTATTCTTTTAGAAATGAATCCAGCATCCCTCCTGTTCCACAATCAGCATAAGCTATAAATACTTTGGAGAATTCATCTTTCAAAGAAAGGTACTTTTCTTTAATTTTTTCAGGTATCAACTTAGGAGTGTTATGAAGCTCTGCATCAAGACATTGTATGGTGACATGGTCCCATGCGTTAAGTTTCTTGATTTGATTTAGTTCGTATGCCAGTGCTCCACAAGCAATAATAAGTACTTTAGAGGACATTTCTTAATTTTGTGCAGTCACCAATTTTTTCATCGTTTCCACTGCGCTACCAGCATCCATGCAATAAGCATCGGCACCAATAGCCTCAGCAAATTCATCGTTAAGAGGTGCGCCTCCAACCATGATGATATATTTATCTCTAAGGCCTCTTTCTTTGAGTTCATCAATGACAACTTTCATATAGGGCATTGTGGTTGTTAAAAGTGCTGACATCCCTAATATGGTTGCGTTATGTTCTTCAAGTGCATTGATGAATTCATCGACATCAGTATTGATTCCTAAATTAAATACCTCAACGCCTGCGCCCTCCATCATCATTCCGACCAAGTTCTTGCCAATATCATGAATATCCCCTTTGACTGTCCCGATGACCATTCTGGCTATGGGCTCAATCCCTGATGCTGAAAGAATAGGTTCCAGTAAAGCCATACCGGCTTTCATGGCATTCGCAGCTAATAAAACTTCGGGAACGAATAAGATGCCGTCACGAAAATCATCGCCAACAACAACCATGCCTTCAACTAAGGCTACATCCAGTACTTTGGTGGCATCCCAACCTCTGTCTAAAAGGATTTGTGTTCCCTCTGCGATCTCTTCTGCTAATCCATCGTAGAGGTCTTCATGCATCTGCTCAACGAGTTCCTCGTCGTTTAACTCTGAGAGGATAATGTCATCAAATTCTTCAGTCACACTAAAACTCCTAAATTTCCGAATATATAGTACTTGAGGACAAGAAATTTAGCTACAAACTCTGTTACCTTCTTCTCTTTCTTTTTCTTCTTCTTTTCGTATCACTAGAACCTGGATTCAGATAGTTGTTTATCATTTCTAAATTGCCTGTAGTCATAGAACCCAAATCTGCAATAATCTGATCAATATCTATGTTCTCAGTTGAGGGCTTATACCCTTCTAGGGATTCTGCCATAACTTTAACATGTCGATGAGTTGTACCACAGCAGCCTCCAATAATTTTTGCACCCATGTCCCTTGCGTAGCGAGCATATTGTGCCATCATCTCAGGTGTTCCGTTGTAAGTTATTTTATCTCCTTTGAATTCTGGTATTCCACAATTTGCTTTTGCTACAAGCA
>CAZVRH010000026.1:0-17645 GCA_964629335.1 uncultured Woeseia sp. | reverse complement strand
CCATTGACTTGGTATACAACACAAACATTAGTCACGGCTTTAATGCCAAGGATGTTTCAATTCTAATGTTGATGTTTGTTAATTCATTTTTCAATTCACAAATGAGTCTAGGTTTCAGAACCAGTCTAGTAGCCGAAGGAGGGAACATGGTGATTCCTGAAGCCATGGCAAATAATCTCAAACAAGAAGTCTTACTTAATAAAAAGGTCGATAAGATTAAAACATCTTCAAATAAAGCAGAAGTTACTTGTGAAGATGGGTCAATTTTCAAAGGAGATCATGTTATATGTTCAGTGCCCTTTTCCGTTCTAAGAACGATTAACATTGCTCCTGCTATCAAAGGATTGCAGGCTCAAGCTATAGACGAACTGAATTCCCAAAAAATTAATATGCTGCATCTTCTTCCAAAGTCTCCTTTTTGGGAAAGTGATGAAATGAGCCCGAACATGTTTACTAACGGTTTATCCGGTCTGGTGATTGCTAACCGTAACATTGGAGCTCCTGAAGAAGTGAATAGTCTTACCGTCTGGCTGCGAGGCCCCATTGCCGAGCAACTCGATAGAATGAAGCAAACAGATGCGATACAAGCAGTGATTGGTTCGATAGAAAACATCAGGCCCAGTTCAAAACATCAGTTAGAACCTCTGGCTTATCATTCCTGGTATCTCAATCCGTATTCAAGAGGAGATTGGGCTTACTGGCAGCCGGGCCAAATTTCAAGATTTGGTCAACATGTGGGAAACCAACATGGACAAATTCATTTTTGTGGTGAACACACTGCAGTTGCTAATCGTGGAATGGAAGGCGCTATGGAATCTGCTGAAAGAGTTGCATTTGAGGTTATGGACTTATAAGCCCTACCAAGGAATGGTCCTGCCTTCCTCATAATCAATGAATAAACCATTATGATCCATCGTAAGTTCCTCAATCACAGACATCATTTTGGTTACACTTTCATCAATTTCTATTGCCCCCATGAGAGAAGTTCCAGGGGTAGTGTTCACCATACCCGGTGAAAGAGAGATAACGATGACATTTTTTTTCTTAGTTTCAAAAGACAAGCTGTAAATCATGCTATTCAGAGCAGCTTTACTCATCGCGTAGCTATACATCATTGGGATTTTGAGTCTTTCACCAAAGGAACTAGCTTTACTGGATAAAGCAATAATTTTTCCATTCTCTGATTGTTCAACATTTTTCATAAATGCTTGAATCACTTTCATCGTACCTAAAGCATTAATCTCAAAACTTTCTCTGGTTATCTCTTCTTCTACAGCGGACAATCTTCTAAATGCTGACATATACCTGGGTGTTAATCCTGCATTGTTAAGAAGAATATCAATGGTTTGATCTTGGTACCTGGAAGCCAAATTACTGATGTGCTCATTATTGGTGATATCAAGAAGTTCTATTACTACATTCTTACTGTTTTCTGCGAAAGCTTTTAGTTCATCAGCATCCTCGGGATTGCGTGCAGTGGCAATGACATTCCAATCATTTTTTGAGAATTGTTTTACAAATTCAAGCCCTATATTTCTATTAGATCCTGTAATTAATACCGTTGGTTGACCGTTATCAAACTCAACTCCCTCTACAACGAAGCTCCAACTGCTTAATATTAAGAGTAAAACAATCCAATTATTTTTTTTATTCTGGTTTTGCACGATGTCCTAACGGTGGGAAACTCTCAGGATCACAGCCGTCTGGCGCTGAGAGTTTAGTGTCCATGAAAAGCATTTCTTCGTTTTTAATGCTGTCCTTTGTGACGCCCGCTATTTTTTTCCAATCCTCAGAGGTAAAAACCTCTTTCTCAAGATCGTAGGTTGAATGACGATTGGATGCAAGTAAGTTGAGGAACACATCAAGAAATTCATATGCTTCTTGTTTAAAGGGCGTAACCCCATACAATCCAGACTTAACCAAGGCTTCTTTTGCTTGATTCAGTTTTTGAATGGATGATTCCATGGCCTTTAGACCAATATCTAAGCTTTGTAGTTTTTCTTGATACTCTGTATCACTTTCTTTTATATGAGGGATAAGCAAATCATGCAAAATATAATCTTGAGCGATCAATCTGTTCAGTGCAAAGTCTAAATAATTTGAACAAACTACATAAAAGTTGACTAAACCAGGATCGGCATTTTCAATTTCTAATGCTTTAGTAAACGCTCTTCTAACTTGAGACAAATGTGTTCTTTCCGTCGAGACATGAGTTTCAAAATTATTAATTATTGAGTCGTTCATACGTTTAATTATAACTCGCAGACGTACATTTGCTTATCATCAATTGAACCCATAAATAATTTGTTAGACCAGATGGCGCCTACACTGGTGGTGGACATATCATAGCCTTCACTCTGAAAGAGTTCCTTGACTGTGTAGGATCCATTCTTGTCAAAATCAATTTTTACGACCTGTGAAGGAGACGGTTTGTATTCATTATTTTGGAGAGAAATAAAATGTTGAATCAACGCCAAAACTTTTGGAATATTTGCGACCACTAAGCTCCCATCTCTTGAAACATTTATATTGTCAGGTGACCCCGATAACTTGATCGTTTGTTCTTTCTCTAAAGAACCGTTCACCAAATTACGTTTTAATACGGCCATCCTTTTTGCATTAGTTTCAGAGGCGTAGACAGTTTTTTGATCCAATGATAAGTTGATGCCAGAGACAGAGGATAGATTTTTCGCCGCAACGCTTGCTGATTCTCCATCATAGAAGACCACCGTTGACATTGGGCGGCCCATTTGTTCTTGGACTTTTTGTAAAGTTGTGATTGCGCCTTTATCGTTTCCGACATAGAACTTTTCTTGATCAACCAGAAGCACATCGTTAGGGCTCCGGAACAAAGGATCGGAAACACTTTTGACAAAATCGAACATTCCATTGCTGGCTTCTGTAAATAAGTCAATAACCTCCGGTTCAGTGCCTCGATTCTTTGGGTGATTGATAACTGCTAAATGGCGTTTTCCACTGCTATCGATATGAAGGCTTAGGCCATGCGGTCTCAGATGAGTAGGTTGTTGAGTTAACGCAGAAACGAGTTCATAGGGTTGTTTGTTTAGGTTAATCATCCCGATGAAACCCTGAGTGTTCTCCCCTTTAATTAAGGCTTCTCTATCTTGAATCGAAAGATAGGCAATCCCTCGGGCATAATCTATTTCAATATCTTCTGCACTCCCATTCATTACAAAACTTTCACAAACTTCTGGGGTATTGTTTGTGATTGTTTTAAATGTATCCATTCGCTGCAACATCCATAGGCTGAATAAAAGAACGACAAGAACTATCCAACCAGTAATTTTTAATATTTTTTTTATCATCGATAAGTCTTTATTGTTATGCTTTGTAATTATATGTATTTTATCAAGTGATTATGAATCAACCACCAGAATCATCAAAGAATAATATTGAAGAGATGGGCATAAAATTTGGCCCCATAACTCTCATGCCTGACATTGAAAAGCGCCATCTTTTCACTTTATTTTTTGGCGCATTCTTTGGTATTGCCAGTATGGCATTAGTCAATGTTTTTGGTCCATTGGTCTTCAATATACTTGAAATTCCTCAAAATGAGACAGGTGCTCTAGCAGGTAAACTGACAGCAATGCAAGAAATAGTGGTGGTCTGTGTGATCGGATTATTTGGCGCATTATCAGACAAGGTAGGAAGAAGAATTGTTTATTCCATGGGGTTTGTTCTTCTTGGAGTAGGTTACTTTCTTTATCCGCTTGCTGGTGACAGTACTGAACTTATTATTTTTCGCGTCTTTATTGCTCTCGGTTGTGCTTGCAATACCGTAATGTTACCCACCACGGCAAATGACTACGTTCACGAGAGCACCCGTGGAAAATTGATCGCAACCACTTCAATTATGAATGGTTTGGGTTTAGTTCTCATCATAGGGAGCTTTAGACGTCTCCCAGAGTATTTTGTTAATCAAGGCTTTGACAGTGTGCTGTCGAGTCAATATACAATTTGGTGCGCTTCTGCAATGGTGTTCATTGTTTCCATCATACTTTTTCTCAATTTAAAAAAAGGCGCCCCTGCTCAGGTCACTAAAAAAGGGTCCTATTTTTCTACATTAGCTATAGCATTTAAGGAAGCCAAAAACCCAAGGGTGGCGCTTGCTTATACCGCTGGAGTTGTGTCGAGAGGAGATTTATCTGTGGTTAGTACCTTTTTCTCATTATGGCTATTTAATGAAGCTATCTCGATGGATATGAGTCGAGCGGAAGCCTTTAAATTATCAACCGGTTTTTACGTCATGGTTCAAGCATTTGCTATTCCAGGGGCAATTTTGATTAATTTTTTTATCGATAAAGTTGATCGTGTTATGGCTTTAGCAATCGCGATGTCTATAGCTGCGTGCGGCTATCTTTATCTTGGATTTATAGATGATATTTTTTCACCCCAGATGTATTTCGGAGCGGCCCTTTTAGGCTTGGGTGAGATTTTTGCTAATATTTCTGCAATTTCATTGATTGGAAGTGCTGCTCCAGCCAAAGGTCGAGGTGCTGTTATTGGTGGATTTAGTTTCTTTGGAGCGATTGGTATCTTATTAGTTGCCAGTATAGGCGGTTATTTATTTGACAATGTGGGTCCAACTGCTCCTTTCACAATGGTTGGGTTTGCTAATCTTGGTCTTTTGATTTTAGCGTTATTATTGTTATTCTTGGAAAGAAGGAAAAAAACTAATTTTAATTAAGGGTTAAACATGCAACGAAGAGAATTCTTTAAGAACATTGGTAATTTTGGAGCACTCAGTGCGAGTGCTGCAACACTGGGTTTGCTATCACAAAAAGCTTATGCTGACCTACCTGCAGCGTACGGAGGTGCACGAGGGGAGGCTCTTAACGGACCGTATATTGATTTATCAACCGGTCCGGGAAATAAAGTTGCATACGCCAGGATGAACGGTGATCTTGATGAATCCAAGCAAAAAACTGGTTGGTTCAAAGGCTACATCATGGCTTTAAGGCCTAATAAACCCATTATTGACTGTGTTGGTATTGAAGGCTTTGGTGTCTCTAGATTAGAGCAACAAGCTGATGGTTCTTACGCAAAGATACTAAGAGAGGTTGGCCTTTATACTGATCTTAGAAGTGGAGAAGTGCTTGAAGAATGGAAAAACCCAATGACCAATGAAACGGTAGATGTTGTACACATCGCTAATGACCCATTCAATTATGTGATTGAGGATCATTTTCCAGCACCGCCAAAATTTGGCGGTCAAAATAAGGAAGAGCCACCCAAAATACCATTTATTCTTCCTTGGCAGCAACGACGAGATCGTATAGACATGGAGATTCATATCAATTTGTTTTACCCCAATGCGCTTGATCCAAAAAAATGGATCAGAGAGTCAAGCGGTCCAATGGTTTCGGTTTCAGAAATGTTTGCTTTTCATGTAGATGCCAAACAAATGCAGGATCCAAGTTTTACAACATTACCCTTTAGTGGTACATGGAATAGAATTACCCCATTTCTCCCTTGGATGTTAATGGGACAAACTCCAGGCCAAATGCTCTATGCAGCCTTCATGGGCTCGGGCGAGGATTTAGAGGAGATTCATAGTCGAGCGGTTTTAGATTATGTTGAGAAGCACTATAGTAAATATTTCACAGCTCCAGAGACCTATGATCCAAAAACACCGAGCCTTTCAAGCCTTGAGCTTTATGCGATCGAACAAAAACCAGCGATGTAAAAAATAGTGACAAAACTAACAAAATTAAAGCCAAAAAAAAGACTAACCCCCAGTGATCGGGAAGAAGAAATAGTCGACGAAGCCGTTCAATTTTTTGCCGAGTTCGGCTTCAATGGAAGAACCAGAGATCTAGCAAAAAGGATTGGCATCACGCAACCCCTTTTATATCGATATTTCCCAACTAAGGACGACCTAATTGAAAGAGTGTTCAAAGAGGTTTATCTGAACTGGATTGAACCTGAATGGTCAGTGAAGCTTAAAGATCGTTCGATTCCGTTGGAGCAAAGACTGGTGGAGTATTACACCGCTTACTCCAAAGTGGTTCATCAATATGAATGGATAAGGATCTATATGTTTTCAGGGCTGATGGGTAACTCTATGAACAGAAGGTACATAAGAATTGTGGAGGATGAGTTTCTCAAGCCAATATGTGAAGAAATAAGAGTTGAATGCGGATTACCCACAGTAAAAGAGAAGCCAATATCTCCATTAGAATTGGAGAGAATTTGGGTATTGCATGGCGGCTTATTTTATTACGCCATCAGAAAAAATATTTATCATAGTAAGGTTTATTATGACTTCGAAGCAATTGCTTCTTCTTCAGTAAAAGTCATGCTTGAAGGTGCAAAAAGTTTTAAACTTGAAGATCTTAAATCTTAGTTAAAAGCATTTCCATGATCACACAAACTGATACAGATAACATCGGTCTTGTTGGCTTAGGAATTATTGGATCAGCTATTTTCAAAAATATACAAGACTCAAAATTTAACCCAATCGGTTTTGATATTGACCAAAAAAGAATAGAAGAATTATCTGCAAGTGATTTTCATGTTTCTTCGTCTTTAAATGAAGTCTTGGAAAAATCATCCATCCTGATTAGCTCACTGCCAAACAATCATGCACTTGATGAAACCATCGATTCTTTAGTTCAGCAGGCCAACTCCAAAGTTGAGCTTCTCATTGAAACAAGCACTCTAAGCCTGGATTGCAAGCTAAAAAATAAGGATAAATTGAATGCAGTTGGTATCGAGATGCTGGATTGTCCAATAAGCGGAACAGGCAAGCAAGCAGAGACAGCCGATATTGTTCTCTATGCCAGCGGAATAAAGGACTCCTATGAGGCAGCATTACCTGTGCTTAAAACATTTTCAAGAGAGTCATTCTTTGTGGGAGATTTTGGGAACGGCACTAAGGTGAAACTTATTGCGAATTTATTGGTCTCTATCCACAATGTCGCTGCAGCGGAAGCCATAAGGTTGGGTAAAGAAAGCGGTTTAGATTTAAACGAGTTGTTTCAAGTCATCTCTGCAGGTGCAGGCACTTCAAAAATCTTTGAATTAAGGGCTCCGATGATGATTCAGCAAGAGTATCTCCCAGCCACAATGAAAATGAGTGTTTGGAAGAAAGATATTGAGCTTATAAGAGAGATGATCAATGATTATCAAATCGACTCGCCTCTTTTCGACATCACTGACCAACTCTATAGTAGAGCGGAAGAGTTAGAGCTTGATGAATTAGATACGGCCTCTGTTTATGAAGTGTTAAGAGCCTCGAAATCAGAAAAAAAGGGCGAGTAAATATGCCTGATCCTATCGAGTTTTTTACTTCTGGGTCAGGAAGACCATTAATTATGATTCATCCTTTGGGATTGGATCACCATATCTGGGACTTTTGTCTAGATGAACTGTCTGGATTTAGAACCGTTATGACTTATGATTTACCCGGTCATGGTTTAAGCCCTAATCCAACCGAAAGCTATAGCATTGAAGATCTATCCAATCGTCTCCAGAGAACATTAAGTCACTCTGGCATCGTAGAGGCAGATTTTTTAGGCCTTTCCATTGGCGGTATGATTCTTCAAGATTTTGCTGTTAAAAATCCAAGCATGGTGAAAAAACTGATCCTGGTTGATACCACATACAAATACACTAAAGAATGGCAAGATAACTGGTCTCAAAGAGCCTCAAAAGCTAGAGAGGGGGGGCTCCAGGACATGATAGAGCAGTTCCTCACTGCCTTTTTCACAAAAGACTTTTTAGCTGCAAACAACCCAGCAACTGAGTATTGCAGGAGGGCGTTATCTGGCATGGATGGTGAATCCTATGCAAAAGCCTGTGAAGCCCTATCTGCATGCAATCTAGAAGATTACATAACTTTGATTAAATCAGAAACATTGATTCTTTGTGGAGATCAAGACAATGTCTTATTTCAAGACGCTGCTCGCTGGCTTGGAACTAAAATTGAGAAATCAAAAGTGAGGTGGCTGGGTAATGCTCAACATCTATCACCATTAGAGCAACCAGAGATCTTTTTACAAGAAGTGATTGATTTTTTGCAAGCTAACTAGAAGATTACTTATTCAGTTTTGGCATGACTTCATTTGCCATCAGTTCCATCGATCTTTTTGAAAGCTCTGGGTTCACCCAATCGTGGGCGGCATAAACCAAAGTTCCAAAGTCTCCGGTAACCTCTTTAAATGATTCTATTTGTTCCACAACACTATCAACAGTTCCACAAATCACCATAGAATCGAGAACATAATCGAGGGTTACATCAGAATCCGGTATGTCTAGGTCGTGCTTAAAAAGGTCTGGTCTGCCGTTACCAATCAACTTTTTCATAATCTGTTTAAAATAAAAATGATAAGGTCCGTCTTCACCTTTACCGTATTCTTGGGCGGTCTTGTCGTCATCCGCTACAAAAATACTTTTTGCTACTCTCCAATTTTTAGGATCTGCTGGATAACCCCCTTGCTCACATCCTTTTTGGTACATTGGCCAGTGTGAAGCCACCCAATTCGGTTGCAGGAAGTTAGCAGAAATTGGTTCCCAGCCTCTTATGGCTGCGGAGACCACTCCTTTTGAAAACGGAGCTACTACTGTGACCACTATTGGTGGGTGCGGGTCTTGATAGGGAGTCACAATAATACCTTGACCTGTTTCTTCAACAAAGTTCTCTCTAGTCGTAATGTTCCAATACTTGCCCTTGAGATCATAGGGCGCTGGTTGAGACCAAATGTCCAGAATATGGTCGATAGACTCCACAAACATTTCTGTTCGATCATTGTCTAAATTGCCAAATATTTCTGCGTCCGATAAAAGACCTCCCGGGCTAATACCGAAAAGAAAGCGACCCTCTAACATGTTATCAATCATGGCAACCTGAGCTGCAACTGTTGCAGGGTGAGTGTTTGGTAGATTAACGGTTCCGCTGCCAAGTTTAATATGTTGTGTTGCATCCAGAAGGCTAGCTATGAATATTAGACACGATGTGATTGGTTCTGCTCGATCGGTAACATGTTCTCCGATAAAAGCTTCGTCAAACCCTAATTGGTCTGCATAAATAACGGCTTCTCTGTCTTCCTTTAGTACCTCATCATAAGGCCGAGATGGCGGATGCAGCGGCATTGTGAACATTGATAATTTCATGAATGATTTACTTGTCGATATATATTATTGATCGTTTGATAAATAGTATATTATCTAAGAAAATATAACAATTAACTATCCATCTAAATCCCATGTTATCTTTTAGGGGACGGATAAGGATTGAATAATGAAGAACGAGGAACATAAACCGATTGCAATCTGGCCTGGCTTAGAAGAAGGAGTGCCTAAGCCTGTAATGCCTTATTCACCTGCAGTTAAAGTGGGAGATTGGGTTTTTATTGCCGGTCAACTGGCAAGCGATTTTAAAACTGGAGTGCCCAAAGAGCTGATACCGGAAGATGGAGATGCTTCTACAGGCCTCGGGCTACAATCAGAATTTGTGTTAAGAAATATGGCTCAAACAGTCCAGGCAACCGGTCTTAATATGGCTGAAGATAGTGTAAAAATATGGGAATGGTTTGTTTCGGATCGACCTCACCCTAAGAGTTATCTAAACGGCCAATTTTCACATGGTATCGAGTTAGGAGTCTATGAGAGATTGTTTGAGAATAGTTTTGATGTTCAGCAACCAACTCGATCCTCTATAGGTATCAAAGAATTGATGTGGATTGACACCAAAGTTGAATTAGAGGTCATGTGCTATGCGGCTAATGAACAAGTTAGCCATTATAGCTTGAACCCTAATTTAGTCGGATCCGATGCCTTAAAAAAAGGAGAATGGGTATTTGTTTCAAATCAAAGCCCTATGGATCAGAACGGTAATATCGCAGATACCTTTGAAGAGCAAGTCGAAGCGGTCATCTATAAAAATTCTCAACTGCTTGAGCAAGCAGGGTCCTCCCTTGAAAACAGTGTCAAAGCTGAAGTTTTTATTGCTGATCCTAGGGATTTTAAACTGATGGATCAAATATGGAAGAAACACTTTCCTAATCCTCCTGCACGTTTTGTATTACCCAGATCAGGCATGAACAACAGCAGATCCAGAATAGAGGTTTCCATTATGGCTTTAACCAATAACGCCTCCTTGAAAAAAACATCTATTGAAACCAACGACGCCCCAAAACCTTTTGGACATGAACCTCAGGCGGTGCAAGTGGGGTCACTTTTGTTTTTTAGCACACAGATGGCTTTTGACTCATCAGGGAATATTGCAGAAGGTATGACTCGGAATGCAGCAGCACCATGGTATGGAAGGCCTGCTCAATCTCAAATGAGATATATGATGTCTAATATTAATGCTATTGCTGAAGCAGCAGGATCTTCAGTTGAGAACATTGTTCGAAGAGCTTGTTTTCATAACGATCTACAATGGTTTGCTGAATCAATCGAAGAATGGGCAAAATTCTTTCCAGAAGATAAACCTGCTTCAACTACAATTGGATTGAATGATTCCATGGTCTTGGATGGCGCGAACACTCTTCTTGATCTTATTGCTTATGTTCCAGAGTAAAGATTGAATGAAGCAAAGAATTGGTTTTATCGGTTTAGGCAAGATGGGCTCAGTGATGGCCCCATTGTTCATCGAGGCAGGGTATCAATTAACAGTTTATAATCGAAGCTCAGAGAAGACACAACAACTCAAAAGCTTTGGAGCACAGGTTGCTGATAAACCATCGGTGGTTTCAGAGAATTCGGATTTTATTTTCACTATGTTAAGTGATGATAAGGCTGTGGAGTCAATTTTTTTGTCCGAACAAGGGCTGCTTAGTGTTGAGGTTCAAGATAAGTTGTTCATTGACATGAGCACGATTCAACCCCAAACAGCGATAATGATATCAGAGAAAATTCAGAAGAAATCCGCAGCTTTTATTGATGCCCCTGTATCCGGGACAGTTGCTCCCGCTGCAAAGGGGGAATTATTAATATTCTGTGGCGGTGATGGTGAACAGATTGAGAGGGTTAAACCCTGTTTAGAAGTTTTGGCTAGAAGAATTATCCATGCTGGAAACACTGGTTCAGGATCGCTTTTAAAGCTAGTGGTAAATCTGCCATTGGCGATTTACTGGCAAGCTCTTGCTGAAGCAATTCTTCTTGGAAAATCCGGTGAGTTAAGCGATGAAACCATGCTTGATGCGATAGCTGATAGTTCAGCCGCACTTGCTGTATTGAAAATGAAGATACCGATTATGCTAGGAGAAGATATGCCAGTGGCATTTGACATGCAAAGCATGGTTAAAGATCTCGCCTTGATGTTATCAGCAGCCAGTGATTCCGGTATCAATATACCCACCACTAAATCCTCGTTTGAGGTTTACTCAGAAGCGGTCAAGGAGGGGAGTTTTTCGAAAGACGATGCAGTGAGGATAATTGACTATATGCAGAATCGTTCCTCTAAAGACAGCTAGGATCTGACATGAAAGAATTTTCTGAAATCATAGATGGCATGCAAATTGATTGGGATATTCCGATTGAAATGAATGATGGGCTGGTCTTAAGAGCAGATATCTTTAGGCCAATTCGTGAGGGACAATACCCTGTTTTGATTACATACGGACCTTATGCTAAAGGGCTTCCTTTTCAGCAAGGTTATCCAAGCGCATGGGACAGAATGGCAGAAAAGCATCCTGATGTTACTAAGGGTTCTTCAAATAAATATCAGAACTGGGAAGTTGTAGATCCAGAAAAATGGGTGCCTGATGGATATGTCTGTATTCGTGTTGATTCCAGAGGCTGTGGAGCTTCACCTGGGTATATAGACCACTTCTCTCCAAGAGAGACATTGGATTTTAAAGATTGTATTAATTGGGCAGGCAAACAGTCATGGAGCAATGGAAATGTAGGAATCAATGGGGTTTCCTATTTTGGTATCAATCAGTGGCAGGTGGCATCTCAGCAACCCAAAAGTCTTAAAGCAATGTGTATCTGGGAAGGTGCCAGTGATTGGTATAGAGATATGACGCATCATGGAGGAATCTTGAGCACCTTCTGGGCAAATTGGTTCGATATGCAAGTCAAAACAGTACAACACGGTCTTGGAAAAAATGGAATGATCAATCAGTTCAATGGAAGACCTATTTGTGGACATAAAGAGTTAAGCGAAGAGGAATTAGAATCCAATCGATGCTCATTTGGTGATGAAATCAGAGCTCATCCTTTGGTCGATGAATACCACACAGAGCGATCTGCAGTCTGGGAGAAAATCACTGTCCCATTTCTTTCTGCTGGCAATTGGGGTGGGCAAGGACTTCATTTAAGAGGCAATACTGAAGGATTCATTAGGGCTGCATCCGAACAAAAGTGGCTCGAGATGCATGGTTTAGAGCATTGGACAGAGTTTTATACTGATTATGGAGTGAAACTTCAGAAACAATTTTTTGATCATTTCCTGAAAGGCATTGAGAATGATTGGCAAGATCAACCAAAAGTTCAGTTACAGGTCAGACACGTAGATGGTTTTAAAGAACGTCATGAGAATGCATGGCCAATCGAGAGCACTCGTTGGACAAAAATGTATATTAACAATGAATATGAAATGCTTGATGGCATGGAATATTCAGAATCGTCATCAATTGCTTTTGATGCGATGGGAGATGGTATTGATTTTAAATCGAGACCTTTTGACGACGAGACAGAGATCACAGGGCCTATGGCTTTAAAGCTTTTCATTTCATCCACAACAGAAGATGCAGATGTATTTGTTGTCTTGAGGCTTTTTAGTGATGAAGATGATGAAGTGGTTTTTCAAGGCGCAGTTGACCCATATACACCAATCGCTCAAGGTTGGCTGAGGGCATCACACCGAAAATTAGATGAAAAATTATCAAAACCATGGCGTCCTTATCATTCCCATACAGACAAAGCATTACTTCAACCTGATGAGATTGTTGAAATGGATATCGAAATCTGGCCAACTTCTATAGTGATTCCAAAGGGATATTATCTAATGCTGTCAATTCAGGGCAAGGATTACGAATGTCCTGACGCAAAACCTCAAACGCTTTCCAACTTTAAGAATCAACTCACAGGATGTGGTCCATTCCTTCACAATGATCCAATTGACAGGGGCGAGAGGTTCAATGGTAAGACAACAATTCATTTTGGTGAGAATAAGATGCCATATCTTCTTCTTCCGATTATTCCATAGAAATGAATAGCCAGCATCAAATTAAGATCGGATTGATCCATGCGCTTGAAGAATCAGAAGTGCCAATCAGAGATTCGTTTCAAAAAATTTGGCCAGAAGTCAACTTGAATGAATATTCAGACTTTCAATTATCCATTGATAGAGCAAATGGTTTAGATGAAGCAGCAATAAGATCGAGAATAATTGATTTGGGACAACAAGCAGTCAATGATCACGTAGATGCCATTCTATATACTTGTAGCGCTTTCGGGGATGCAATAGAAGCTGCAAAAAACCAATTTAATTTACCCATCCTTAAACCCAATGAGTCTGCTTTCAAGAACGCCATAAGTGCGGCATCAGATGTGAACATATTGGTGACATTTGAACCATCTCTTAAATTATTGATCAATGAGTTTGAGATGATGAGCAGGGATCTACATATCAATATCAAGGGTCATTTAATACATGATGCTTTGAAACTCTTAAAAGAAAATCAAGTAAAAGCACACAATGACAAAATTATCAGTGCGGTAGAGATGATTCCCAGTCATGAAACAATCATTTTGGGTCAATTTTCAATGGCAAGAGCTGCCGAGGCGATTAAACATCAAATGCCAGATCGTTTGGTTCTAAATACACCTGATGCTGCTGTCACTGAATTAAAAGAACTATTATCAGGTTAACTACTGCACCCAGGTAAAACGACTGCGTTTTCTAAGATACTGTCTGGCATCAGTTTCATCCAAAAGTGCTTCCTGTAACTCGTCAGATTTTCTGACAACTTGAGCATGATCAATTGTTTGATGTATTCCATCTTTAACCACTATTTCGCCATTAATCATGACCGCCTTTATCGCGCTTTGATTTGGTCCATTTCCATAAACTAAATTAGCGATCATGGCACCCATCGGAGTTAAATGACTTTCAGACGACCGATCGATAAGAAGAACATCGGCTTTTTTCCCGACTTCTAGTGAACCAATACTGTCCTCCATCATTAGGGCTCTGGCGCCATCAATTGTGGCCAATTCCAGAGCTTGTTCTGCGCTTCCGTAAAGTATTTCATCTCCTGTCCATTTTGTCTGAGTGTCAGACATCATCGTTCGATGTTGGTCTCCCATTCTTTGTGCAGTGAGAAAGCTTCTCATGGCAGTCCATAGATCATGTCCATATGCAACAACTGGTCCATCGAGCCCTAGTCCACAAGTGACATTGGATTCGAGAAATTTTTTTGCATCAAAATTCACTAAACCAAGCACTTGCTCCATGTCTGGGACAAGTGCGACAGAAGCACCACACTTGGCTATCAATTCTGCTTCTCCTGGTCTCAAATTTTGTGAGTGAGCCGAGATAACATTGGGTCCTAATATACCTACATGATCAAGCCACTCAAAAGATCCACCTTCCCATCCTCTTCTGGACGCAAGGTATTTATGATCCATGACTGCAGGTGCATGAATATCGAACTGTCGATTATTATCATCTGTCCATTGCCAGAGTTCTACCAATTGATCTGGTTCGCAGTACGTAATGCCAATGGTTGAAGCCGTCACAGAAATTTTGTCGCTTTCCCATGCTGCTTTAACGCGTTCAGTTTCAGCAATTCCTTCATCTAACTCTTCTCTGAAACCCTCTGGAACTGATTGTTTGTCATTGATGGTTAGTCGAGCCATCCTGCAGCGAATCCCTGAGTCATCAACTGCTTTTAAAACACCATCAATTGATTTCTTATGCAAATGAGTAAAATGATCATCAGCAGTCGTTGTCACACCTCTCAATAAAAGATCCATCACAGGTGGCATTGAAGCGATATATGATCTCTCTTCATCACAAGCTCCAGTCATTGGATAGTAAAATCCAAAAAATCGTTCTTCATATGTCGTTCCATCCGCCATGCCTCTCATGCAGCCTTGAATGAGGTGCGTATGAACATTAACCAATCCAGGAAGGATCATATAATCCCTTCCACCAAGAATATTACCTGAAGTGTATTCGCATTCACTGGCAGGACCGACAGCCTTAATCAGTCCCTTGTCAATTGCAACAAATCCATCAAGATATACATGTCTTTCTGGATTCATGGAAATAACAATTCCTCTTATTAGGGTGTCACAAGTCTTCTTTTCGCTCATAGTCATTCTCTTTCTTTAGTGATTCTTGATCTATGTTATAGATTGTAATAAAAAAGCAGCTGATCAATAATGCAATCACAGGAAAACCTCCTGCTGAAAAGTAAACCATCTTGATCACCGCATCGCTCTGGCTTGATAAAAGTGCATCATATCCAACCATTCCAAGCATGATTCCTAAGATTGAAGGTCCAATGGCAAATGATAATTTTTCGACGGTAGTATAAACGCCGGCCAGTATTCCCTCTCTGCTTTGCCCGGTTGTTATCTTATCGTATTGCATTGTGTCAGGCAGCATGGATTGACCAACCAATAGAAGACCTCCTGCTCCAAATCCAAGGAAGCATCCTCTTAAGACAATACCCAGATCGCTCTCTCCAGAAACTGCAAGCATCCATGATAATGCACCAACACCCCATGATAGAGAGGCAAGATAATAACCATTCTTTTTGCCAACTCTATTCACAATCTTTACCCATAGAGGTTGTGATATAAACATCACGGATCCTTGGATTAAAAAGTAAAATCCTAAGTAATTATAAGATAGCTCCATGATTCGCGTGAATAGATAGGGTAGGGAACCTAGGAAAACTGCGAACCCAGTCAATTGTGTGATTTTTATCCCTAATAGAATTGCGAATGGCCTCACCTGAAAAGCAGTTTTAAATTGTTTGAAAAAAGAGCCGTCGTCTTTTTTTTCAGCAACTGTTTTTGCAAAAGGGGCATCTTTCGTCATCCAAACACAAGTAACCCCTGCCAGAATCATGATTAAAGCAAGAGTATTGGCCATGCCTGTATGACCTGAAATTCCATTTCCAAAATACACGACCAAAGCAGGACCAATTGCCGAACCTCCGAGTTGTCCAGCCGCTACAGCCATTACTCGGTATGACATTAAGTCAGTTCTCGAATCATAGTCAGTGGTGATTTCAGAGGGCATAGCAAGGTATGGGACATTAAAAATAGTGTAGCCTGTAGCGTTCAAAATCAATGCAAGAAGCGTAATCAAAATAATATTCGGCGATTCAGAGAATGCGGCTAGATTAAACAATAAAATAAAAGACAGCGCACACAATAAAGTCCCAAGAAGGACATAGGGTCTTCGTTTGCCCCAAGCTGTTTTTGTTCGATCACTGATTCTCCCCATAACTGGATCAGTCACTGCATCATAAATTTTTGATAAGCCTATGAGGAGCCCAGCAGTAGCAGCTGGCATGTTTACAAAATCTGTTAGGTACACCAGTAATAGCAATCCATTAGCCTGAAACATGAGTGAAACAGTTAGGGTTCCAATTCCCCATCCAAATTTTGTTTTGAATGAAAGCATAAAAAAATCTATTTCAACAACTCTTTTGCAATCATGCTTCGCAAAGCTTCTGAGGTTCCTTCATAAATTCTCATTGGCCTGATATCTCGATAACATCTCTCTAAAATTGTTTCATCAGAGAGTCCTGCTGCACCATGAATTTGCATGGCTCGATCTACTACTTTGGTCACCATCTCTGTTGCAGATAATTTTGCCATAGCAGTTTGAAGGTAAACCTTCTCTCCCTCTTGTGCGCGAAGGGCAGTGTCATAGACTAAAAGCCTGCAGTTATGAAGCTCTAGGGCTGAATCGGCAATCATCCATTGGATAGCTTGACGAGAGGAGAGGGGTTTACCAAAAGTATGTCTGATTTTTGCATATTCTGTTGCCATTTCTAAACATCGATCGGCAATACCCAGAGCCCTTGCAGCAATTTGTATTCTCCCAGAAAAAAGATAATCTGTTCCTGATGACCAAGCTTGTCCTGGTTTTCCTAGAAGTTGTTTTTCATCTACCAAACAGTTATCAAAAAATAATTCATAGGTGTTTTGTCCATGAATCATTTTTTGTTCTCTGCCAATTGTAAATCCAGGGGTACCTGCATCAACAATAACCCACTGTAACCCGTCGTGTCTTTCTGTTCCCTTGAGTCGGGTTAGAACCAAGATAAAGCGAGCAGTTTTGGCTTTAAAGATCCAACACTTATTCCCATTGATGACCCAGCCGTCTTTTGTTTCTTCGATTGTGGTCTGAATGCCAGCTAAATCCCCTCCTGCTCCTGGTTCACTAAAAGCACTGGCTCCATGAAATTCTCCTTTGACCGAGGGCACCATATAAGTATTTTTTTGTTCTTCAGTACCCAACTCGTAGAGCATCGATGCAAAAGTTGCTGAGAACACACTGCATCCGGCTGTTGATCGATGAACTTGCTCGGTCACAATACAGTTGTCAAGAGTACCTAATCCGGCGCCTCCTGCATCTTCAGGAGTCTCTCTTGCAGTCAATCCCATTTCATGGACTTTCGCTGTTAATTCCAGATACATGT
>CAZVRH010000025.1:0-18198 GCA_964629335.1 uncultured Woeseia sp. | reverse complement strand
CGTCATTAGCATAGACAACACTCCAAGCACCAGTCGTAAACATGATTCCATCAATAACTAAAGGTGTGGCTTCGTGCCCACGGCTGCTGTCTAAATCATAAAACCACTCAATTCCTAGATCACTAACATTGCCTGAGTTAATTTGTTGAAGTGAGCTGTGGCGTTGTTCACTGTATGTTCGCCCATGACTTAACCACTGATTACTATCATTATCTGCCTCTATAATTTGATCGCTATTAACATTAAAATTTTGCGACCATACTTGGCTCGTGGTTGTTACTAATGGCAGACTTAGAAGTGTGACTAAAAATAATTTCATATTAGTATTCTATAACTTGTGCTCTGGCAATTCGAGAGTGTATTTATTTTTTTCATAGTTTGACTTTTTAGATTTTTTATATTCATCTATGTATTCGAGAATTTCTATAGGGAGTAAAAATAATAATGCTTAGATCAATTAACCTTGTGTTCAGCCTAATTTTTGTAATCAATCTGGTAATGTTTTCATCAACCTTGCAGGCCTCATCGGAGTCAGAAATGATGAACCAGGCTTATCAATCAACCTATAGACCAGTACCGAGCCCTAAAATTTTGATTAAAAATGGAACGTTGTTAACTGGGACAGGTGTACTCTTGGAAAATTCATCAGTTTTAATCGAAAACAATAAAATCATTTCAGTCGGAGACGACATTGTTGAGAACGACGCCATGGTTATAGATGCTCAAGGGAAATGGGTTACTCCTGGAATAATTGATATACACTCGCATATGGGTGTTTATCCAGCTCCAAGTTTGCGTTCTAATTCAGACGGTAATGAGGCAACTAGCCCAACAACACCGGATGTCTGGGCTGAACATTCAGTATGGACTCAAGATCCTCAGTATACTCTAGCTCTTAAGGGAGGAATAACCACTTTCCACGTCTTACCTGGCTCTGCAAATCTTATTGGTGGAAGAGGAGTAACGCTAAAAAATATTAGGAGTGTTACTGTCCAAGGAATGAAATTTCCAAATGCACCTTACTCACTGAAAATGGCTTGTGGTGAAAATCCAAAACGAGTTTATGGCAATAGAAAACGTGAACCTTCAACCAGAATGGGAAATGTTGCCGGTTATCGAAAATCTTGGATTGAGGCTGAAGCCTATTTAAAGCGCTTAGAGGAATATGAATCAAAGTCAGAAGAGGCTAAAGAGTTAGAATATGCTCCATCTAGAGATTTAGAGCTGGATACACTTGCAGGAGTTCTTAAGGGTGAAATCCTAATACAGAATCATTGTTATAGGGGTGAAGAGATGGCCGTGATGCTAGATATAGCTAAGGAATTTGGTTATAAGGTAACCGCCTTTCATCATGCGATTGAAGCATATAAGGTAGCAGACATTCTAGCTGAGAATAATGTTTGTGCTGCAATGTGGGCTGATTGGTGGGGGTTTAAACATGAAGCATATGACATGGTTTGGGAGAATGTAGCTATAGTAGATCAAGCAGTCAATGCAACCGGTTGCGCTATTGTGCATTCAGACTCAGCTGTTGGAATACAACATTTGAATCAGGAAGCAGCTAAAGCTTTGGCTGCGGGAAAAAGGGCAGGACTCGATATTGATAAAGCTAGAGCCATACAATGGATTACTTTGAATGCTGCTAAAGGTTTAGGAATTGAAGATCAAGTTGGTAGCCTTGAACCAGGAAAGATGGCCGATGTTGTTATCTGGAATGACGATCCATTTAGTGTCTACACAACAGTCGAGAAAGTCTTTATTGATGGTCATATAAAATATGACAATGAAAGCCCTGAGGTGTTTGAAAGAACTGATTTTGATTTGGGTATTATTGACCCAGAAGGAGATCGATTATGAGACATCTTCAATTAATTAGCTTAGCTTGTTTTATCTTCTTATCTGTCAACTTAAATGCCGATAATCATTCAGTCATTTTAATTAAAAATGCAACAATTATGACTGCATCAGGACAAGGGACACTTAAAAATACAGACCTTGTCATTGAGGACGGCATCATAAAGCAGATAGGGCAGAGTCTTTCAATTAACCAAGGGTCAGAAATAGATGCAACAGGGAAATATATGACGCCAGGCCTTATTGCACCTCACACCACTTTAGGTCTTCAAGAAATTGAATTAGAAGCAGAGACTAGGGACGATTCAACAGATCATTATTCGGCAGGATTTAGTATTTCTAAAGCCTTTAATCCTAGCTCTTCATTGATACCTTATAATCGAGCAGGGGGGATCACCTCTGCTATCGTGACTCCATCATCAGCTTCTGGTGTCTATTCAGGCATGTCGTCTGTTTTTAAGATTAATGGTGATTTAATGTCAGAACCAATGGCAGAAGATATCGCCTTGATCATGAATCTTGGCGGAAATAAAGATTCCCGTGCAGCAACAATCATGTCTTTAGAAGATTCTTTTGATATAACCAGACGTTTTTCAATGAAGAGGTCTTCGATTATGAGAGGCGAAGATTTTGATTTTGGAGAATATTCCATTAGAGATTTGGAAGCTATTCTTAGGTTATTAAAGCAAGAAATCCCTCTTGTGGTTCGAGCTAATAGAGCTAATGATCTTTTAAGAATGATTGAAATCGCCAATCAATATAAGATCAGGATTATCTTCGCAGGAGCTAAGGAAGCTTGGAGAATTGCAGATTTTATCGCTGCAGAATCGATACCGGTAATTGTTGATCCCATGGATAATATACCGAGTTCTTTTGATTCAATTGCGGCTAGATTAGACAATGCAGCTATACTCGAAGACTCAGGGGTAAAGGTTCTGATTTCTTCGCAAAGCGATCATAATTCCTATCTGAGTCGTCAAGGTGCAGGTAATGCTGTGACTTACGGTTTATCTAAAGAATCAGCAATTAAGGCTTTAACCATCCATGTTGCTGAAACATTTGGGATAGACGATCAAATAGGCTCCATAGAGGTAGGCAAAGAGGCTGATATCGTTTTATGGGATAACGACCCATTAGAAGTCTCAAGTTTCACCACTCACGTGCTTATCGACGGCAAAAGCATCAGTCTAATGACACGCTCAAAACGATTGAGAGACAGGTATTTAGAAAAACATGGCCTTAATTAATTTCTCTGCGAGATTGTAGAATCAATTAATCCTAAATAATCGACTAAGGTTTTACCGTCTTTTGATAGCGAGTCAATTTCACTGATGATGTTCTCGGTTGATTGGATACTGGTTGAAACTTTAGCCAAGATAGTTGTGTCGCCTCGTTGTATAGAAACTTGATCCAAAACTCCAATAATTTCAAAAAGATCCAAGTTACCGAAATCTGTGTATGAGTCCGCTTTAATCTTTACAGCATCTTCATTTGCAAATCGATCCTCTTCACTAACCTCGATAAGTTCAATATATTCTGAAAAATCCCTCGCCTTTTCTTGCGAGAAATCCATACTATTGCTCCAGGCCATATATACTCTTGGTTCATTTTCAGAGCTATCGTTCACTTTATCTTTGTAGATATCGTAACCAAGCCCTAGGTCAAAACTACCAAGAGGGATATCAAACCAATAAAGGTCGAAGTTATAACCTAGATTAAAATTAAAGAAATTAGTACGATTCTGAACGAGCTGGTAAGAACTTACCGAACCTCTATTGAGCTGACCGATGGAAATTTTAGATTTTATCAATTGTGAATCATTCGCCACTAAAATTCCTCCCAAACTTAGAACGATTGAGTCGCCATCGATGGTGCTACCAATATTAGCATTGTCATATTGGTACCCATCACTATAGACATCGTTTCGATAAGCGCACCCATATTTATCGCTATCATTTTTATAGAATTCACAAGAGGTTGATGAGGCTTCAATAAAAAATCTGTAACTTTCTAAATCATCGAATGAATCAATTAAACCCCATGTTTCAAATCCAAACAAACCCATGGAGTCTTTAAGGGGTTCTCCCATTACTTGCCCATAAAAAGCCAACGGAATTTCGTTAATTAAGTGCGAGGATCTAAAATCAAAGCTGAGGGTGTTGTACCCTGAATCGTCCTTATCCATTAGCATATCAGTAAAACCAGAGAGTCCACATGATCGATTTTCTCCACAAAAGATAGAAGTCCTTGAGAAACCTAGTTCTAGGTTTGAGATTGGTCTAAAATCAAAACGCACTCCAAAAAACCTTGGATCTGGAATTGTTCTGGAATTATTCAGTTCACCTGTCATGATTGAAAAATCCCATGGGCCAATCCATTTAAGCAGTTTTGACTCAAAGGGATCAGAAAAGGTTCTCTCGATTGCTAACCCTTTAATCGGGTTGGCATTAGATGATAAAACTAAACTGCTACCCCAACCAGGCCCCCACCAACGTTTTTTTGAGCCAACCTCAATCGAGTAATTGCCTCTAGCTATAGCTAGGTAGGATTCATTCAACAAGGTTTTGCTTGGTATTTTCTCTACTTTAAGATTCATTGAAAAATTTTTTGATAAGAAACTTGTTTGAGCTCCGATCAATTTTTTGCTGTTAACCGTGTCACTGAACCAAGTTAACCGATCAGGGTTCTTGGCCACTTTAATTTCAGTTTGGCCAGATAAACCGCCCATTTCAGCATCAATTAGTGCGTCTTTAATTCGATTAAATGAAGCAATTTCAATGAGGCTCATTTCAGACTCATTTTTGCTCAAATTATAGGCTATATCACCCCAGGCTAGTGGCCAAGTTGAAGTGGGTATATTCAGCGCACCAGAATCCACTAAAATCTGGATATCGTGCCTGATTAATAAATTATCCGGGTTAACCCAAGGGGAAGCTTGCAAAGGTTTAGCTTCAATTAAAGCCAAAAGACAAGCGAAAAGAATTAATTTTTTAGAAAGGTTGATTTTCATTAAACGTATTCTACTACTCTGGTAGATAATCTTCTAAAGAATTACTGATTTTGGATTAAATCATATATAAAATAGACTCTTCCAAACACATGAATGGATATGAATTTTAGATTAATAGGTTCGGGTTTTATTACTGTCTTACTGATTTCATGCAGTTTGCCCAAAATTGATTTAACACCAGATCAGACCACTGTCAGAAGCACGGTTAATGGTCAAGTTATTGGTGGAGACAATGGGAAAACTCATCAGTGGCTGGGTATACAGTATGGATCCATACCGGATGGAAGTTATCGCTGGAGAAAAGCAAAAACTCCTGGTTCTTGGGAAGGAATTAAAGAGGCGCTTGATTTTGGACCAACTTGCGTACAAAGAGGTTCATTAATAAACACCACCAAACGAAGAAAATGGGGCAATATGGTTGGATCTGAGGATTGTCTTTATTTAAATATCTGGGCTCCAAAGATTAACTCTGAAAATCTGAAAACCTCAACTCCAATGCCCGTCATGCTATGGATACATGGAGGCAGTAATGTTTCTGGTAACGCAGATATATACGACCCAACTACACTGGCTTTAGAGCACCAGCTGGTTGTGGTTACAATTAACTATCGACTTGGAGCTTTTGGCTGGTTTCGTCATCCAAGCATTGGAGAAACATCTAATAATGCTGTTGATGCTTCTGGGAATTACGGCAATATTGATACCATCCAAGCTCTTGAATGGGTCCGTTCAAATATATCTGAGTTTGGAGGAGATCCTGATAATGTCACAATCTTTGGTGAATCAGCGGGTGGCTATAATGTTGCTGCATTACTATCATCGCCCATAGCTAAGGATTTATTTCATAAAGCCATAATTCAAAGCGGGGGCATTAAACCTGGAGATATAAAACACTCAGAGTCATATCTGAGTGAGAATCTTCCTTGGAAGAATTACACCTCAAAAGAGTTAATGAATCGACTGTTGATTAGAAAAAAAATAGCCCGCAACCGTGAAGAGGCGGTCAAAATTCAGAGTTTAATGAATGACGATGAAGTAACTTCAATGCTTAGATCGGTTTCTACTGAGGACATCTTTGAGTCTTTTGAAAATTCTCGAATGAATACCAACGACATGCTGAGACCTTTTCCCGATGGAGTGGTGTTAGATGAGCAGGGAATTCTAACGTCGCTAGAAAATGGTGCATCTAGCGAAATTCCAACAATATTTGGAACCAATAGAGACGAGATTAAGCTCTTTTTAGTGGGGAATAAGCGCTTGATTCGATCTTTCTTTGGTTTACCTAGAATTAGGGATTTACAACTATGGAATGCAATTTCATCACATCGTTCTGACACCTGGAAATATCTGGCGGTAGATAACCCAGTAAGACAACTGAGTCTATTGGGTCGGCAAAATGTTTACGCTTATCGTTTTGACTGGGACGAGGAGCCAAGAAAATATGGGGTTGAGCTCTCAGATCTACTAGGAGCTTCCCATGCTTTTGAGATTCCTTTTGTTATGGGCAACTACGAGGAAGACACATTAACCAGATATATTCTTAGCGCAAAGAACATGGAGGATGTTAAAGCATTATCAGGAGTCATGATGAGTTATTGGGCAGAATTTGCATATACAGGAGATCCCGGAAGAGGCCGCCAAGGCAATCAATTGGAATGGAAATCTTGGGATGAGACTTCCTCAGAAAGCCTAAAATTTATAGTGCTTGACAGTATGAGTGATCAAGGCATCAAGATGTCATCAAACGCTATTACACGAGATTCCCTATTTTCAGGCATTGCGGATGATCCAAATATTCTGGATGATAAGATGAGGTGTGAATTGGTGGATATTGCAATTAAGTATGACAATGTAACAACCGAGGATTGGCTCAACAAATTTTCAAATGGGCTTTGTGAGGATCTAGATCCTGATATCGAATGGAGGCATTTTTGGTATGATGAATCGGATAAGCCTTATTGAGGAGTGACATGCAATATTGGTTAATGAAATCGGAGCCAGACACCTACAGTATTGATGATTTGCGAGAATTTGGAACAGATCATTGGGACGGTATCAGAAATTATCAGGTTAGAAATTTCTTTAGAGACCAAATGGAAGTTGGCGATAAGGCTTTTTTTTATCATTCAAATTGTAAAGAACCAGGCATTGTGGGGTTGATGGAAATAGCAAGCAGAGCTTATCCTGATCATACCGCGTTTGATAAGACTGAGAAATATTTTGATCCTAAAAGCGACCCTGATAACCCGAGGTGGTTAATGCTTGATGTCCAATACAAGCGTCATTTAAAAAGAAAGATTACTTTGACGGAACTTCGAGGAGAAATTTTTTTAGAGAGTATGAGGTTGCTGCAAAAAGGAAATAGACTCTCAGTGCTACCAATAACTAAAGATGAATGGGAGCACATTCTATCTATGGAGAAAAGATGAATACACATAAAGTTTTTTGGACAATCACATTATTAATCTGTTTTCATAGTCTGAGTCTAGCTAATGAGTCAGCCACAAAAGTTTTTATTATTGAGCCTCAGATGGGTGAGGTTGTGAGTAAAACTTTCGAAGTGGTTTTTGGTATTGAAGGTATGTCGCTTGCTCATGCTGGTACCTATGAGAAGAACACCGGTCATCATCATTTGTTAATTGATACAGAGCTGCCAGCCTTATCTTTGCCTATCCCAAGCAGTGACCAGTATGTCCACTTTGGCAAAGGGCAAGATCGCACAGTCTTAACTCTTCAAGAAGGCAAGCATACTCTGCAATTGTTACTAGGTGACGGCAACCATATTCCTCATAAACCGCCAGTATTTTCAGCAAAAATAGAAGTAGTTGTTAAACCTTAATTTTTCTCACAATCTTTCATAAATGGTTTGATTAGGTTCACTATTTCTTTGGTTTGCAGTTCTGGTGAAGCGATTCTGGATCGCCCTAAAATTGCAGTACTAACTTCAGGGTGAGCTTTGGCTATTACCTCCACCTTTTCAACGAAAAAATCATCTTCTGCAGACATCACAAAAACTGGACAACTGATCTTTTCCAAAACGTCAATAAAGTCTTGTTTCCATATTGCGGTGAATGCCTGATTTCTTCCTTGTTTCGATCGCAAGGCTCCTCTTAACTCTAAATCAACCAATTCAGGGTCAAATTTAGGAAACAACGTTTTGATAAGGCTAAAAGTGTCTAATAAATATTCGCCTGATTCATTCGGTTCTAATGCGGCAGTAAAATTATCTTGAAACACCTGTCTTTCTTGGCTTGTAAGATAAGCTGCCCCATTGAGACACAATGAAAGCAATCGCTGCGGTTGTTTTAAGGCTATTTCAGAAGCAATATGCGTGCCTGTATGATGAGCGTAGATATGAAATTGCTCTAATCCAATCGCATCAATAGCTTCGGACAACCAATCCCGATAGTTCTCTATACTGGGCATTCCTTCTGGGTTGAACGATTCTCCAAAACCGGGAGTATCAAAGGCATACATTGGTCGATCGCCTTTCATTGCTAACATCATGTTTTCAAACATTATTGAACTGGAAGGGGTTCTATGAAAAAACAACAAAGGTGCTCCTTTGCCGGTGATATATCGATAGTGGATTTGACCGGATGGTATGTCAACATAGGACTTTCTAATTTTTGACATTATTTCAAATTCTTTTATTTCAATTAAGCAACTATTCGCTCTTAGATTAATCGAAAGCCCATTAAATTGATATAATGGAAGACATGAATAGATTGATTATAGGAATTTCAGGAGCCAGCGGGGTGATTTATGGTATTCGACTGCTTCAAATGCTTCAGGAAGTTGAAGATATAGAAACACACTTGGTCGTGACTAAAGGCGGAAAGTTAACTATATCTCTCGAAACTGACTTTAGTATCAAGGACATTGAGCAACTGGCGGATGTTGTACACAGCGATCGGAACCTTGGAGCAAGTATTGCCAGCGGCTCTTTTGAAACCAGTGGCATGATAATTGCACCCTGCTCAATGAAAACACTTTCTGCAGTGGTCAATTCTTTTGCTACGAATTTAATTGTAAGAGCTGCCGATGTGATTCTCAAAGAGAAAAGACAGCTTATTATTATCCCAAGAGAAACGCCGCTCCATTTAGGTCATACTGAGCTTCTTTATAAGGCTTCGTTAATGGGAGCAAACATTGTTCCTCCAAATCCTGCTTTTTATAATAACCCAAAGAGTATTGACGATATTATCAATCATACTGTTGGTCGTGTTTTAGATTTAGCTGGTGTTGACAACGATGTTGTTAAGAGATGGAAGGGTGTCTAACCTCCCATGAATTCTGATTCTTTGCAGGATATTATTCTTCGGGTTCAAGAGTTTTTAAATAATCATAATACTGTTAGCATCGCTAGCAAAAATAATGAATCTGTATGGGCAGCTACAGTTTTTTATATTGCTGACACCGACATGAACCTTTACTTTTTATCTTCTGATAAGACTCAGCATATAGGTAATATTGAGACTGATGAGAATGTAGCAATTACTGTTTATAAAGACGTTGAGGATTGGCAATCTATTCAGGGTCTTCAAAGCAGTGGCCAGGTTTTTGAGGTAGCATCATTTGATAGGGATAAGATTTTAGCTGACTACATCAAGAAGTACGTTTTTTTAGACGACTTACTTCAAAACCCTAAAGATGATCAGGAAAAGAAAATAGCTGAACAGTTTAGTAGCATCGGTTTGTATGTCTATAAACCTAATTTTTTTCGCATTATCGATAATTCGATTTCTTTCGGTTTCAAGCAGGAGCTTGTTTTGAAAGACGATTCTTGGGCTATAAAACTTTAGTCGTCTGAGGTGGAATAGTCAGGGAGCGTTCCTAAATGAGCACCGCTGTCAACAATGAGAATTTCTCCAGTAATAAGTTTCGCGCCCTCCAAAAACCATACTAGTGTTTCAGCAACATCTTCAGCTGTTGCGACTTCTTTTAAGGGCAATTCATCTTCAGCTTGTTGAATAAGAGCAGCATACGCTTCATCTCCCATTCCACCCTTAAGCCATCTAGTTTGTATTGGACCTGGCGCAACAGTATTGATTCTGATCTCTGGACCCAAGACATGAGCTAAAGACTTGGTCATAATATTTAAGGCAGCTTTGGAGGTAACGTAGGCAATTGAGGAACCGACTCCATTTATTCCAGCTAATGAGGAATCATTAACAATAGCTCCTGAGCCCTGTTCTTTCATATAAGGAACCACTGCCTTTATCATCTGATAGGGACCTACGACATTAACTGAATAGATGTCTAAAAAATCTTCAGAAGATAATCCGTCAAGATTTTGAAACGGATTAAATTTAGTTTTGCCAGCATTATTGACTAAGTAATCAATTCGACCCCATTTGTCTATAGCCGCTTGTACCATAGCTTTGCATTCTTCATCCATAGCTACGTTAGCTTTTACGACAATGCATTCAACATTCTGCTCCTCAACTAATTTGCTCGTGGAAATTGCTTCTTCTTTAGAGCGAGTGTAGTTAATGACAACATTACAACCTTTTTTTGCAAGTAAAACGGCAGTAGCAGCTCCCACACCAGTGGCCGATCCTGTGACTATTGCAACTTTGCCTTCCATATATTTTCTGCAGTTGTTAATTGGTAGTTATTGTATCGATTAAACTAAATAAAATCTTTGATTTAATTTGAATTGGCTTAAAGGCACAATAATAGAGCAAAACAATCAAAATTTGACTAAAGGAGGCGAAGAAGTGGCTTTTAACGATATGAGAGGATATATGAAATTCCTCAGGGAAAAGGGTTTACTGTTAGACATAGATGTAGAACTTAATGTAGCTAGGGAAACCACAGAACTGCAGCCATTGATGCGTCATTTACATAATCAAGATGGTCCGGCTTTAATGTTGAATAATCTTTCTGGTTATAACACCAAAGAAATACCTGTCTTATTTAATCCATATGGGACTAGGCAAAGAACGGCTATGATTTTAGGCGAGGACGATCCTTTAAAGGCTAAATTAAAACATGCTGAGATCCTGACTGATCAATCAAAATGGCTAAAACCAAAACTTATTGATGCCTCTATGGCTTCCTGTAAGGAGAATAAGATAGAGAAGAAGGATATCAATATAGGAAAGCAGTTGCCTCATGTTTGGTTTGGGAAAGAAGGTCCAGCCTATATAACAAATGCAGTTGTCATTACAAAAGATCCAGAAACTGGTATCCCTAACACTGGGTGTTATAGATTAACCCAATTATGGAATGCCTCGCACCCTCATGGTGAAGTTTACTCAGAAGAGGAACAAAGATCGTGCCTTTCAATTTTTGCTTTCTGGAACCCGCCTGGTAACCATATTGGCTTGCATTGGGCAAAGGCTCAGGAAATGGGTAAACCCTTGGAAATTGCTATAGCATGCATGGTTGATCCTGTGATTCAAATAGCTGGGGCTACAAGTATCCCTTTCGGTCTCGATGAGATGGATTTTGCAGGGGGATTAAGAGGTGAGGCGATTGAAGTCGTCGACTGTGAAACAGTGGATATTCAAGTGCCCGCCAATTCTGAGTGGGTCATTGAAGGTCAATTTTTACCCAAAAGAGATGTAACTATTGGACCGCATTCCAATCCCATTGGCTATTATGATGACGCACAATTATTTCCATTAATTGAAGTGGACTGTATTACACATAGAAACGATCCTCTTTGGTATTCAACAATGGAGATGGAACCACCTTTTGATCACAATTACATGGCTTGTTTACCTATCGAAGGCGAATTACTTAGTGATTTGCAGTCAAAAATACCAGAAGTTGCAGACGTTGTGGTGACACCTAACCTGAGTTATTTTGTTCAACTCTCTGTTGATGGTGCACAGAAACCTCACCCGGAATTTGGAAAATTTGTACTCCACGCGGTTTGGGGTGCTAGCGGACGATGGGGAAGGACAGCCAAAGTTGTCGTCGTTGTCGGTCCTGATGTAAATCCTTATGATTTGAGTGAAGTTGAATGGGCAATTCAAACAAGGGTTCAACCCTTTTCCGACACGATTATCAATAAATCCGGTCAAGCGTTTCTCATGGATCCTTCGGCTCCAAAAGATCCAGGACACGGGATTGCTCTTCAATCAGAGCAAATCGGTATTGATGCAACTATTAAGGTTTTTGAACGCTTCCACACTTATCCCGAATACAGTAATGCCAATGCAGAGGATGTGGCAGCTATTGCGGAGAAACTAAAAGATATTCTTTGAATTTAATGCCTGGGCAGAAAAAAACTCAAAAATTCAGGGATTTGTTAAATAGCTCAGACCTCGAGTTTTTAATTGAAGCTCATAATGGTATTAGTGCAAAAATAGCAGAAGAGGCTGGTTTCAAGGGTCTATGGGCAGGAGGATTAGCAATCTCTGCGCAATACGGCGTTAGAGACAATAATGAAGCCAGTTGGACTCAAGTTCTCGAGACTTTGGAATTCATGGTCGATGCCACCACAATACCAATCATGTTAGACGGTGATACAGGGTACGGTAATTTTAACAATGTTAGACGCTTGGTTAACAAACTCGAACAACGAGATGTTGCTGCAGTGTGTATTGAGGATAAAGTTTACCCAAAAACCAACAGCTTTATTGATGGCAATAAACAAGAATTAGCAGATATTGATGAGTTTTGCAGTCGGATCAAAGCTGGAAAAGATGCCCAAACTGATGATGATTTCTCTATTATTACTCGAGTCGAAGCGTTTATCGCTGGTTGGGGGCTTGCAGAAGCTTTAAAACGTGCAGAAGCATATCATCAAGCAGGATCTGATGGCATTTTAATTCATAGTGCATTAACAGAACCAAGTGAAATCTTAGCTTTCAAGAAAGAGTGGGCAAATCGATCACCTGTGATTATTGTCCCAACAAAGTATTACAGTGCGCCGACGAATATCTTTTCAGAGGCTGGGTTTTCAATTGCAATATGGGCGAACCATATGATTCGATCATCAATTGCCTCTATGCAAGAAACCGCTATGGCGATTTATAAAGATTCTTCCATCACTAAACTCGAAGATCAAATAGCAACGGTGAATGAAGTTTTTAGACTTCAAGGAGTTTCTGAATTGCTTGAAGCAGAGGAGATGTATCTTCCAAAATCAGACCTGACTCAAAACGCAATTATCTTGGCTGCATCCAGAGGCTCAGCGATGTCGACATTAACTGAAACAAAGCCAAAAGCGATGGTTAAAATTAAGGACAAAAGCATTCTTGAGCATATTGCTGATGTCTATAATCAACATGGCATTAAAGACATTACAGTGGTTAGAGGTTACAAAAAAGAAAGCGTTAATTTGCCTCAACTTGATTACATTGATAACGACAACTTTTCAACAAGCAGTGAGTTGGTCTCTTTTAATCTAGCTCTCAAGAACAAGGATGAAGATTTTTTTGTTTCCTTCGGTGATGTTTTATTTAAGCCTTACCTATTAAAACTCTTTGACGAATTCAGTGATGACATAGTTATTAGTGTTGATACACAATGGCAAAACTCAGCAAATAAAAATAGAGCGGCAGATTATGTTAGGTGCAACAAACCTCATTCAAGAGATTCATATAGCCATGAAATTTTCCTTGATCAATGTGGCGAAGATTTAAAAGAGGAAGAAATTCACGGGGAGTGGATGGGGGTTGCTAGATTCTCAAAAGAAATTATTCCTGAACTCACTAAGATTCTTGCAGACTTAGAATCTAGAGACGATTTTAATAAGTTGAAATTTCATCATCTGTTTCAACATTTATCGGATTTAAATATCAAGGTTAGGGTCATCTATACAACAGGGCATTGGCTAGATATAGATAGCTTGGATGATGTTGTGGAGGCATCTAATTTCCTATGATTACAGCAGAAAATTTTATTCTCAGGTCAAAGGAGAAGGGATTCAATATATACAGCGGTGTTCCTTGCTCTTATTTGAAACCATTTATTAATTATATTATTGATTCGGATGACATAAGTTATGTACCGGCAGCCAGTGAAGGAGATGCAATAGGAATAGCTGCAGGGTCTTATTTAGGTGGGCAGAGTCCAGTGGTTATGCTTCAGAACTCGGGACTGGGCAATACTGTAAACCCAATTACTTCCTTGCTACAGACGTTCAAGATACCGGTTTTAATAATAGTAACCCTTAGAGGCGATCCTAATGCTCTAGCAGACGAGCCACAACATCAACTAATGGGTAAAATAACCACAGATTTATTAGAGCTTATGGGGCTAGAGTGGGATTGGTTTCCTGAATCAAGAAAAGAATTAGATCTCAAATTAGAGAAAGCATCTTCCAGAATACATCAAGATAAATGTTCTTTTGTGATGGTCATGAAGCAAGGTGCTGTGGAACCTTATGAATTGCATAGCAGCGAAACTGAAAATCTTAGAGAGGATCAAATTATTCAGGATAATATTTATCAAGCCGATGAGGTAACTCGAGAAGAGGTTCTGCTATCGATACTCGATCATACTTCTGATCGGGACTTATTAATTGCAACCACAGGGTACACAGGTAGAGAGTTGTATAGCTTGAAAGACCAACCTAATAATTTTTATATGGTTGGTTCAATGGGTTGTGCGATAGATATTGGTTTAGGTTTAGCTTTATCGAAACCTAAATATCGGGTGATTGTGATCGATGGCGACGGGGCTTTATTGATGAGATTAGGGGCATTAACTTCTGTTGGCTATGAAGCTCCAAGAAATTTGTTACATCTTGTTTTAGATAACGGCACTTATGAGTCTACAGGCTCACAGAAGACAGTTTCTCAATTTGTTGATTTCAAGAGTATTGCGCTAGCCACCAGTTACACAAGAGCGATCTCTACCAATTCACTGCATCAACTTGGAGAAATACTTAATAAACAAAGTAAGGGCACAACTTTCGTTCATTTTCCTATTGTAAGCGGGGTAAAAAATGACCTGCCTCGGCCGAATATAAAACCTTATAACGTTGCAGATAGATTCAGGACTTATATAGAGGATTATCATTAATGGGTAATGCAAAAAATAATATTTTACTTAACCCGGGACCTGTTAATTTAAGTCAAACGGTTAAACAAGCAATGATGCACGAAGATGTTTGTCACAGAGAAATTGAATTTGGCGAACTAGTGCAATCGATTAATGAACGATTAATTAACGTCTATTCTTCTCTTGATAAATTCAAAGCTGTGCTTTTAAGTTGTTCAGGAACTGGAGCCGTTGAAGCCATGATTTCTTCATTTATTAATCAAGGTAAAACTTTAGCCATTAGCAATGGGGTATATGGGCAGCGCATGGAGAAAATTCTAAATACCTATAAGAAACCCTACGAGGTGATAGAGTTTGATCTAGATGATGAGATTGATCTTGGGAGACTAGAGAGCCAATTAAAGTCTGATCGTGAAATAAGCAATATGACCTTAGTCCATCATGAGACAACAACAGGTCGTTTAAATTCTCTAAATTCTATAGGCCAACTATGCAAGGACTATGATGTTAAGCTTTTTTTAGATGCTGTCAGTAGTTTTGGTGCTGAGGAGATTCAAGCCAACGTGATAAATCTAGCTGCCGTTGCCGCCAGTGCTAACAAATGCCTTCATGGTGCACCTGGCGTCTCATTTGTTATAGCACATCAAGATTTATGGAATGATGAACCAGGTCAAGCAAGTAGCGTTTATTTTGATCTTTATGCATATTATAAGCTTCAGCAAGATCAAGGTTTTTCTCCCTTCACTCAAGCAACCCATGTTTTGCATGCGTTTGATGTGGCTTTAGATGAATTTTTTGAGCAGGGAGGATGGCATTCCAGAAATACAGAGTATTCTGAAAAAGCAAGCCGAATAATGAGGACATTGTCCAAATTAGGAATAGAACCATTGATCAAAGCCGAAGATTTTTCTTGTGTTTTACATTCTTATTTACTGCCTACAGACCACAGCTATGAAGATCTTCATCGATTTATGAAGAAAAATGGGTTTATTATCTATCAAGGGCAGGGCGACTTAAGCGACAGGATCTTTAGGATTTCTACAATGGGTGAAATTTCAACTTCAGATGTAACAAGATTATGCGACTTGTTTATCAAATACTTTGATAATTTGAATGACTAGAGAAGCAGTAATTCTAGCTGCAGGTCAAGGGTTGCGACTGGGTAGATATGCAGACAATAAGCCTAAAGGTTGTCTTAAGCTAGGCGACCTAAGCATCATCGAAGAATCAGTGGAAAAACTTATAAGCATTGGTGTCGAGACAATTTGGATAGTCACTGGGTTCCAGTCACAGTATTTCGACCAACTGGTTGATCGATTTCCTGATCATCTTAGGACCGTCAGAAATAAATCCTATAAAATCTCTGGTTCGATGTATTCCTTAGCTCAAATGAGCGAATTAATTAGCCCGCCTTTTCTGCTTTTGGAGTCTGATATTATTTATGAATATAGGGCGCTAGAACAGATCGTTAAATATTCTGAAGAGAATTGTGTTTTATTATCAGGATTTACAGGGTCTGGAGATGAGGTTTTCGTTGAAACTATTGGAAAGCAATTGGTTTTTATGTCAAAAGATCGAACCCTACTTGGAAATGAACCAACAGGTGAATTGGTTGGTATTTCAAAAATCAGCCAATCTTTATTTACCGCCATGATAGATTTTTCAACGCGCGAGTTTAAAAAATCATTATTGATTGACTACGAAACTGACGCCCTAGTTAGCTGTGCTAAAAATAAAAATATCGACTGTTTATTAATACCTGATTTAGTGTGGGCTGAGATAGATGATTACACTCATCTACAACGTGCAAAAGAGATCATATATCCAGAAATCCAAAGACGAGAAAGCTAGAGTTGGGATAAGCCAATATATTTCTTATAATAACCTCAAGCATTGATCGAGGACCAAGATGAAAAGAGAATATAAGATATTAATTTGTTTTTTTTCCATGGTTTATGGATCTTCTGCCTATGCCTACCTTGATCCAAGTACAGGTGGAATGCTTATCTCGGCAATAGTTGGAATGTTCGCTACACTCGGCCTGGTTATAAAGTCTTACTGGTATAAGTTAAAATCTTTGTTCACAACCAAGGATGACACTGAGGAATAATCCTAAAAAATATTTAAATTGAACAATTTTTTAAAAGCCTTGGGCGGGTATCGATCTTTCAAGAATGCTAACTCCACTGATAAACAACTCGTTTTCTATAGTGAAAGCGGTCAAGATTGGCATCATTTTAGGCCCCTTATTGAGGGGATGCTAGATAATTACGATGACAAGATCGCTTATGTTTCCTCAGATCTCAACGATCCTGGTTTGAGATTAAAAGATAATAAACTCACAACATATTTTATTGGTTCTGGTCTCTTCAGAATTTTATTTTTTCAGTATCTTGATACGGCACTTTGTGTGCTCACAATGATGGATTTAGATAATTTTGAGCTTAAACGATCAATACACAATGTCCATTATGCCTACCTGTTTCACAGCCTAACTAGCACCCATATGGTCGATAATGCTGAATCTTTTGATAATTACGATAGTTTATTATGTGCGGGTCCCCATCAGATAAAAGAAATAAGGGCGAGGGAAAATCACTATAAATTACCAGCTAAAAACTTAATCGCTTATGGATATCACAGGTTAGAAGAGTTGATTGAATTGCAATATTCAAAAAAAACTCCAAGTCGTGAAATTTTGATTGCTCCGACTTGGGGTGAGAATAGTATTTTAAATACAGTGGGGATTGAGTTGTGTGAAATTATTCTTGATGCGGGTTATGTATTGACCGTTAGACCGCATTATGAAACGTCAAAAAGAACTCCTGAGGTTATAGAGCAACTGAGCAATCAATTTCAAGACCATGAAAATTTTCAGCTTGTGCTAGAGATGGGAGAGAATGATTCTCTGTTTACATCCGATCTATTAATCTCTGATTGGTCTGGGATAGCAATTGAATACGCATTAGGGCTTGGAAAACCAGTCGCATTTATTGATCTGCTTCCTAGAGTAAGAAATGACGATTGGGAGAGACTAAATATAGAGCCTTTAGAATCAAGTATAAGAACAAAGATAGGGAAAATCATCTCACCACAGGATATTAATTCCTTACCTAGGGTCATAGAAGGAATGATTGATAATCGGAAAAACTTTAGCCAAGAGATAGGACAGTTGAGAGAAAAATATGTATATAATTTAGGACAAACTAGAACCATTGGACCTAGAGAGATAAAACAATTACTCAACCTAATAAATCACTAGATAGATCGGGCTTAATCAGATGGGTGGCTTGGTTTGGCTTTATAAATGGGCTGATCGCAACAATTATCGGGACAAGATACGCACTGTTTTTCCCTTTTCCTGAAAC
>CAZVRH010000024.1:0-18679 GCA_964629335.1 uncultured Woeseia sp. | reverse complement strand
TATAAACAAGAGGTATTCTGCCATAAGAATTTAGCCGGGATGGCGGAATTGGTAGACGCGCCGGATTCAAAATCCGGTGGGGTTAAACCCGTGAGAGTTCGAGTCTCTCTCCCGGCATAACAATGGAAATCTTATGAAATATTGCAATCAATGCGGAAAAACAAACGAATTCATCCTTCCCAAGGACGATACTAAGTTAAGATTTGTTTGTAGTAATTGTGGATACATTCACTACGAGAATCCAAGAATTGTTGTGGGCACAGTTCCTGTGTTTAAGGATCAAATTCTATTGTGCTTAAGAGCCATAGAACCCAGAAAAAATTATTGGACACTGCCTGCAGGATTCCTTGAGAACGATGAAAGCCTTGCAGAAGGTGCGCTTAGAGAATCGATGGAAGAAGCTAATATTTCGCCCATACTTGGGCCTATGCTAGCAATCATCGATGTTGTCTATGCTCATCAAGTTCACATCTTTTTTAGGGCGACATTGGACAAACCTGAATTCTCCCCTGGAATTGAATCATTAGATGTCAAAATGTTTAACATAAGTGAAATTCCTTGGGATAATATGGCCTTTAAAACAGGTAAGATTGCTCTAAAAGCAATGATTGAAAAACCTGCGAACGATCTCGAACCGATCTATAAAACAATTGAGTAGGATGGGAATGTTATGACATTTTTAGTCGGTGAAAATTGCATCAAGTGCAAATTAGGGGACTGTGTTGAAGTCTGCCCAGTCGATTGCTTTCATGAAGGTCCCAACATGTTGGTTATTAATCCTGATGAATGCATTGACTGCGCCCTTTGTGAACCCGAGTGTCCTGTTGATGCAATCTTTGCAGATGATGAGATCCCAGAAGGTCAGGAAGGTTTCTTAGAACTTAATATAGAACTGAGTGAAATCTGGCCTGTGATTTCAGAAGCACCAGAACCCCCCGAAGACGCTGACGAATGGAGAGACGTAAAAAATAAATTAAAATATCTAGAACGATAGGTTCTCGAGTTATGGGTTATCTAATCTCTCTCTAAGTCTAGCAGCTGACATATAGCCAACAATGATTTCACCTTTATCGGTTAACATCGTTGGTGTCCCTCGAACATTAAACTTTAAACCCAAATTGTAGTGCTCCTGTACAGGATCGCTGGAACAAAGATCGTTCAACAACTCCTTACCTTGTTTTGCCTGAGTGATCGCCTGTTGTCGATTTTCACTGCACCATACTTTTTGAGCCTTATACCAACTATCTGATTCCGGCCCACCTCTTGGAAAAGAGATGTATTGAACTCTTATTCCCTCCTCCATGACTCCCTCAATCTCTTGGTGAAACTTCCTGCAATAACCACAATCAATATCAGTGAAAATTGTAACGGTGTGCTGATAATCAGATGGGGAGAAAGTTATCATTGATTTAGGATTGATTAAATTTATGTAGTCAAGACGAACATTTTGCCGTTCCAATTCTGTTATATTTTCATTTGAAGCGGTGTCATAAAGATCACCGCTAATTAAGTGTCTTCCATCTCCACTAACATAAAATACTTGGGATCCGACCCTAACCGTATAAAGATGATCAATCGGAGATTGTCGAAGATCAATGTCTGTGCCCTTTGGAAATAATTCTGAGAGCTGCGCAAGAATCTCCTCAGCTTTTTCAGCGGTTTGCGTGTTTTGACCAGAATCATCTAGGTCCTCGTGAGAACCCAGATTAATAGGCACGGTTAGAAAAGCCCAAGAAACAATCATTATCAAAACACGAATCATTGTTCTAGTTTATAAAAAAACTTAACCCCTTGGGTGATGTTTTTGATGAATATCTTTCAAGCGATGTTGGGCAATATGAGTGTAAATCTGTGTTGTGGATAGATTGCTATGGCCTAAAAGCATTTGCACCACTCGTAGATCGGCACCATGGTTGATCAAGTGGGTGGCAAAAGCATGCCTGAGACTGTGAGGTGATAAATCTGCTTGGATGCCAACTTTTTTTGAGTACTTCTTAATCATTTGCCAAAAAGCTTGCCTCGAAATATGCTCCGATGTCTTAGTGGGAAATAAGTATTCTGACTGTCTCTCACCCAAGATATCGATAATTGGACCGTCTAAAAAATTCTTTAACCTGCGTTTAGCGATGGTTCCCATAGGCACTAAACGCTCTTTGTTACCCTTACCCATTACTCTAATGAATCCCTGGTTAAGGTTGACATCACCTTGTTTAAGGCTCACCAGTTCAGAAACCCTTAATCCAGTGGCATAAAGAATTTCTAACATTGTTCTGTCTCTAAAACCAAGTGGTTTTTTTGAGTTGGGAGCTTTGATTAGTTGCAACACTTCTTCTTCACTCAATAATTTGGGTAAGCTTCTACCTATTTTTGGCATAGAAATCTTTTCAGTAGGATTGACTGATATCATCTCCTCTTGAAAAAGGTAACCATAGAACCTTCTGAATGAAGACAGCATCCTTGCAGAAGATCTAGCACTGATCCCCGAGTGAGCCTTGTCTGTTATGAAATCCAGTAAATCAGCGCGAGAAATATCTTTAATTTTAAGATGTTTTTTTTCAGCCCATTTAGCTAACACATTAATGTCAGAACGATAGGCACTTAATGTGGATTTAGAAAGCCCCTGCTCTAGCCATATCGAATCTAGAAAAGTATCAATAATTTGATTGGTTTCAGAATTATTAGCCATGGGTTTTTTTCATTGCCTCATTTTGTGTATTATGTTTTTTAATATACACAATATAAAAAAACCATGAAAAGTGTTTCTATGTATTTATTTGGTTCCTGGGCTTGGTTGGTCTTCTCGATCATCTTGTTGGTGATGGTCTGCTGCTTTCCCTTAACCCGCACAATTCAATCAACCAGAACCTTGGTAAAGAACTGTGCATCAACAATTATGAAACTACTGGGCTTAGAACTAAATATTGAAGGTGAAGAACATCTCATTGACGGACCGTCCATTCTGGTTGCAAATCATGCGAGCTATACTGATCCAATGGTCTTAGCAGCTGCGTTGCCTCCAAAATTTGCATACGTGGCTAAAAAAGAATTAAAACATATTCCTTTTGCAGCATATGTTCTGAACAAGCTAGGGACGCATCTGGTGGAAAGAAGAGACCCTAAAGAAGGGGCAGGTGATTTAAAAAAGATTCTAAAAAGTAGTCAAGCTGAGGATTCTATAGTTTTTTTCCCTGAAGCGACATTTATGAAGGATGAGGGCCTCTTAAAATTTAAAAAAGGAGCGTTTATAACTGCGATAAGAAATAAAGTTCCTGTGACTCCAGTGACCATTAACGGCAGCAGAGAACTCCTTAGATCTGAGAGCTGGCTACCAAAAAAAGTAAGCTTAAATATAACAATTCACCCGTCACTTAACACGACTGACGACTCAATGAGTGCTCAAGAATTATCTGATGCATCTAGGAAAAGTATTCTTGATGCTTTGAATGAGCCAGACTTAAACCATCAGTCTTTTTCTTGATTTATCCTCGTCTATCCGAGACATATTCTATCCAAGCTTCAGCATTTCTTTTATTGCTCTCAGTTCCCACTTGTATGGCCTCAGTGAAAGATCCGATGGCTTCTTCATACTCTTCTAGCTCTGTATGTGCCATTCCTCTGAGAATAAAAACATCCCCTGGATTTTCAAGATTATTATCAAGTAATGCCATTTTCGTCGCTTCTTTGATCCCGTTCCAGTCGCCTTTTTCATTCAATAACATCGCCTTTTGAATGAATAATGTTCCATCATTGAGCATTGATGCAAGAACATCAATGACTTCTATGGCCTCATCAAATTCTCTAGCCGAAGTCCAGGCACCTAAGAGTAATCTAAGATTATCCTCATTCCTTTCAACCAATCCAGCGTCCATATTTTTTTGCATGATCACTGCCGCTTGATATGGAATTTCAAGATATAAGCTTAATCGAGCCAAGCTCTCAAGGGTTTCTTTTTTCTCCAGAGCATTGTTTTTGTAGCCTAGACTGAGAGCCGCTAGAGCATCCGCATCTTTTTGCATCTCCATATAAGCCCCTGCCATGGTCTCCCAGTATTTTTCTTTTTCAGGCCAATAGGTAGCCAACTGCTTGACGATATTAATAGCCTCTTCGTAACGCTGGTTAATAAATAGAATCGCAAGTTCCAACTGAAGCCAGCTTTCTTTTGGCTCAAGAGATTTTTGATTGGCTATAGTGATATAAGGTAATGACTCTAAGGGTTCACCTTTTTGAAAATAAGCAATCCCGGCCATAATATAAGATTCTGCAGCAGGCTCTTTCTCGTATTTAAAAAATTCCATTAAAGAAGAAATGGCTAAATCCCATTGTTCTTTTGAGCCATAAAGACTCGCAATATTGAATAAGGTTCCTTGGTGTTGTGAATTACCTAAAACGTTATAATCAACACATTTACTGAATACCTCAATTGCCTCGTCTATTTTATTTTGTTGAACATAGACATAGCCCATAAATTGATATACAACGGCCTGTTCATATGTAGATAAATTCCAATCCAGCATCGCGGTTAGAGACCTCATTGCTCCTTCGAGATCTCCATTACCAAAACGATCAGCAACCCCTTCAAATTTTTTATTGACGTTATATGACATTTGTCTTGCTGTATTTGGACGCTCGAGAACAACCCGATCTTCAAGTAAGGGGTGATATTGGGGTAATGATTCTGAATTTACGTAAGGTGGATAGGCACCAATCAAGAATGGCAATACAGTTAATAATTTCCAATTTCTAGATAATGCGGTCATTTATCTAATCCAATGTAAATTCTAGTGTTTGCATCGCCTTTCTTTCAACGGGCACACCGTTGACGATTCTTGGTTTAAATTTCCATTTAAGCACAGCTCTTATGACGTTGCGATCAAAGACCCTAGTTGGAACTGACTCAACGACAACAACACCTCTCACGGAACCATCTGAAGCTATAGTAACCTCAACAACAACATACCCCTCTATACCTTCAACCAATGCTTTTCTTGGCCATTGCGGATCTATCCTAACAATTGGCAACACGTCACCTTCAGCAAGAGGGTTTCCTTCCCAATTACCAAGAAAAGGTCCCCCTCCAGCAATTGTCGGTAGATCAATGTCTGGAATTTCCATTTTTACTTTATTTAGTGTGGGTTTGACTTGTTTATTCACTATCAATTTGGGAGGCGGAGGCGGTTCTTTAGGTGGCTTCGGTTTAACGGGCTTTCTTCTGTCCTTAAAACTTAGGTTTTCATCGTCTTTGATGCGAATAAACTCCATGATCTGACCATCAGAAGAAGAACGCAGTCCTTGATCTCCAGAATCAATAAGTGCCTGCATTAGAAAAAATAGACACAATGTAATGATGACCCCTAACAATAAAGCCGTGAGGTATCTGAACTCAGGTTTTAAATTAATTGTTAGCGATGCCATCTTTTTATTTTTCTTTTGCGGAGAGCGATACTTTGGAGATGCCACCGAGACGAATCTGGTCCATAATATCCATCACTAGTCCAGTGGAAGCTAATTCATCGGCAACTATTACCACACTGCTCTCAGGATTTTCTGCATGCGCAGCTTCCATTAAAATTCTTACAGATTCCAATTGAATCTGATTCTTATTCATCCAAATTTGATCATTGGGCGATATCGCTATGAGTATATTGCCTTGTTCAGCTCTGATTGCGGTTTCAGCGACGGGTCGATTAGGGTCGATTCCTGTCTCTTTGATAAATGATGTGGTGACAATAAAAAAGATTAACATGATGAACACAATATCCATCATGGGTGTGATATTAATTTCGCTGTCTTCTTCTTCTCTTCTTCTTTTTCTTATCATATAAACTATTTTTGAGCCGCTAATGATACGTTTCTTGCTCCAGCTAATCTTGACTGATCGATCACTTTGACCAAGAATCCTGCATCGGCTTCACGATCTGAAACCACAACCACTGAAGCCTGTGGCTTTAATGCCAGATTTGATTCTATATTTGCTCTTACTGCATCGAGAGTGATTAATCGGTCCTGAACAAAAATTTGACCCTCTGCAGAAATTCTTACCGAGATAACTTCTGATTTTTTTTGCTCTTTAATAGGCGATTTTGTAGGTCTATTCACATCGATGGAGATTTCTTTCACAAAGGAAGTGGTGACAATAAAAAAGATTAACATGATGAACACAATATCCAGCATAGGTGTGATATTAATTTCGCTCTCTTCTCGATTCTTTTTAAATCTTCTTCTCATTAATGATTACTCAATTATTAGCTGATCAGAAATACTTGCAATTTCATCGTCCGCTTTTCGTTTTAAAAGATTAGCAATATAGAGTCCTGAGATGGCTGCAACTAAACCAGCCATGGTAGGTATTGTAGCTTGTGAAACACCACTAGCCATTAATCTTGCATTGCCTGTGCCAAAAAATGTCATCACATCAAAAACCTTAATCATCCCCACCACGGTTCCAAGAAGTCCTAAAAGTGGCAAGATTTGCATCATTGTTTCTATGGTCAATAAAAATTGTCTAGTGACAGTTGAAACCTCAGATATCATTTGATCTCTCATTCTCATGGAGAACCAATCTCCCTTGTTATTTACCGATGCCCATTCGGCAATAACCTCCTCTCTTTTTTGAGGCAATAAATATTGGAAAAACCAAAATCGCTCAATAATTAAAGTCCACATGATTATGGTAACCATAAGAATTCCCCAAAGAACAGGGCCGCCTGCCTCAAAAAATTCTCTAATTTCTGGCAAAACGATAAACAGGGTAATAGCTAGAGTTAGAGAGAATAAAAGAACAATTATATTGCTTGCTCTACTTTTAGATTGACCTTCAAACCAACTTGATAAATTTCTCAGAAATGACATAAAACAGCACTATCTTTTCCCAGCATTTCGTGCGATCAGTCCTGCACTTTGCTCTTCTAAAATTTCAATTAAAGTACCGCTCCAACTGGTCAAAACGCTGTGTAGGAAGACTAAAGGTATGGCCACAATAAGGCCGAGCATAGTGGTCACCAAAGCTTGCGATATGCCGCCAGCCATCAGTTTAGGGTCCCCTGTGCCGAATAGAGTAAGAGCTTGGAAGGTGACAATCATACCGACAACGGTACCTAACAAGCCTAATAAGGGAGCAACAGCAGCAAAAACCTTAATGATACTGTGGAATCTTTCTAGTTTTGGAACTTCCCTTAAAATAGCTTCGTCAATTTTTAATTCTAACGATTCGGGATCTATGCCTTGATTCTGATCATGAACTGATAAAATTCTTCCAAGAGCATTGTCATCAGAAATTGCATTTGAAGCTAATTGACGATTAATCGCATCACCCTCGTCTTTTAGAAGTTTTAATCTCCACGCAGACAACGCCAAACCAAGTAACCCAATAAAGATAATCACGTAACCCACAAATCCGCCTTGATTAATCCGCTCTCCGATACCTGGAGCTTGAATTAATAGACCTAAAATCTGCCCCCGACTAGGGTCAACAGCCATTGTTGTATACCCTTCATCGAGATCATAAAGATCATCGGCTAATGATCTAAACCGCCTTGCAGGCTGTCGAGCCAATACCTGGAGTGATTGTGTTTCCGGTATAAATTTGAGAAAGAAGTTCTCCGTGATCGCATTAAATACACCTACCCTAACTATTTCAGCGTCTGTAATTGATCCTCCGGGAAGTATAACCTTGCTCTTAAAACGTTCAACGTTTCCAGATTTTGTCATTTCTTCAAGCATAATCACGATTAAGTCTTTCATCTGATCAATACTCGGTAGATTTCTTGTTTCAGCCAGTTCAGCGAGTGATTCTTCTCTACCTGGGTATTGAACTGAAACAAGGGAATTTTTGACCGTCGCTATTGCTTCACCTGCAACCTGTCTGACAACACCAAAGAGTTCACCAAAATTACCGATTCTAATTCTTAAAGTTTCCCCAATTTCTTCGAGAATTTTCTCATTATTTTCAAATGCTTTTTGCAGTCGCACGCTTCGCTCTTCTTCAAGCTTAAGTCGGCGTTTTGCCTCATCTAATAATTCTCGTTGGCGATCTCTAGCGTTCAAGAATTCCTCTTCTCTTTGATCATTGATAACACCAGTTTGAATGTTGTCGGATTTAGTAATCTCCAGCAGTTTTTCCATGGTCTGGATGTTCTTAAGTTTCTCTAATAAAACCAGATCTCCGGTTTCCTCTTGAGGCTGATTGCCCTCTTGAGAAGATGCTTGAAAACTGAATATCAGTAATAGGATTGAAAGAGTCAGAGCATTGATCTTCTTTGCAGTCATTGGATCGCTCCTGGCGCTTCTATGGGCAGCTGTATCAAATCAGGTGTAATTTGCTTCTTTGCAATCCTCAATCCTTCTTTGACATGATCGGTGTATTTTCGTGGTAAATCTTCCCATTGATTTGTGTCTTTATTCCAGAATCCAGTTTCGTTCTGGTCAGGAGTTTGATAAGTCAAGGATGTCCGACCAATTCTAAGAAAATCAACTTGTCTAGTTTCACCGTCAATATCCAAAAATCCAGTATAGGCCTCGATGTCAGAACCAAAACTTGTTTCAATTTGGTAGGCATCCATGATCTGTCTAAATTTCTCAGACACGGTGATATCAGATTCATCCATAATAACTCTTAAACGAGCCACACGATCTTTTCTCTCTTCAAGTAGAAAGGGGATATCTAAATCAATAAAACGGTCCAGTGTTTCTATACTCTCCAACATCAAAGGCACTATTCCGCGCTCTATGAGAGCAAATTCTTCGAGTTGGCGATTGATCTCAATAATCTGATCTTCTTGATCCTTTATTAGTCTTTCAACATAATCATTGTAGGCAATCAAACGATCAATTTGCTGAAGAACCAAACGGTATTCACCTAGCAATTCTTGGGTCTCGAGTGATAAATCAGTAATTCTCGACTGAGAATCCTTTGAATCTATGGTGGTGTCATTTTGCACATAGAGACTATCGCCTAATATTTCAATTGGATCAGGGAGGATGATTTCTTCTTCAGATTGTGACTTCAGATCATGAGAATACCCTAAAAAAAGAGTCAGACTTAATAACAAGTTAGTCAATACATGTGTTTTATATCGAGTCATAATTAAATCTTTGCTCAGCCCCTAGCTTTCTTAACTACCAAGGCAAGTTATCAGATAGGTACATGAAATTAAAGTGGTTTATCTCTTGAATGCCTTAGTGACAAGACCAACATCACCACTAAATAGGCAATCATATATGGAACACCAACTTTACCCGGAGTGACTCCAGTTGTGTGTTCTGGAGCCATGCCAAAAAATGGTTGAATCACTAAAGGTCTCATAAGCCAGGTAAATAACCATAAGATGTACATAAGTGAAATCAGATTACGATAAGAATAAAGAACGACAGCATTGACGATGCAAAAACTAACTTGCTGGGCGCCCCACAGTGAGAAAAGCATATAAATAACCTGGTTGGGATCAGGTTGACCCTCAAAAACAATAATGGTTGCAATCTGATGAGCGGCAAATTCGGGCTGTAAAAAATGCATGTAAGTCGAAAAGATCATTAGTAGAAAAAAAGGAATCATTCCGTACAAAGCAATTGGTGAGCCTTTGTAATCATTGCTAGCCTGCTTAGGGATGACTTTCTCAATCATAATTTTGCTCACATATCTGTGTAATTCGGTCCACCAGTTCCTTCTGGGCATCGCCATTGAATATTTTGTGCAGGATCTTTAATATCACAAGTTTTACAATGTATACAATTTTGAGCATTGATCTGGAAGTACGGATTTCCTTCATCCGTTTCTAGCACTTCATAGACACCAGCTGGGCAATAGAGTCTTGCAGGCTCATCAAATTGAGGAAGGTTCTTCTCAATAGGCGTTTCTGGATCCTCGAGGTATAAATGACAGGGTTGATTTTCCTCATGATTCACACCAGACAAATAGATCGATGTTGTCCGATCAAAGGTAATGGTATTATCAGGCTTATTGTATTGCTTCTTTTGTGCCTTATTTTTGTTTAAAAGCTTAGCGTGATCCTTTCCTGCAGCTGATAGTGTAAAAGGTAATCTTCCTGAAAAAATATTCTGATCTATCCAAATACATATGGATCCCAAGAGCAACCCAAATTTTTTCTGAAACGGAGAAAAATTTCTTGCTTGATGAAGCTCTTGAAAAACCCATGATTTCTTAAGCTCAGTTTCAAAATGATCAAGCTCATTTTTATCCGGGAAATTAATTCTTGATTCAATGATGCTCTCGGCTGCCATCATCCCTGACTTCATGGCTGTATGCGTGCCTTTAATCTTAGCTCCGTTCATAAACCCTGCGTCGCATCCAACGATCATGCCACCCGGGAAAGTTAGCTTCGGTATGGATTGAATACCTCCTTTGTTCAGTGCTCTTGCTCCGTATGAAATACGTTCTCCACTTTTCAAAAGATCTTTAATTTTTGGGTGCGTTTTCCATCTTTGGAATTCTTCGAAAGGACTGAGATACGGGTTGGAGTAGTCCAATGAAACAATTAATCCTATAAAAATCTGATTGTTGGGTGCATGGTAAATAAAGCCGCCTCCCTCAGTTGAATTATCTAACGGCCATCCCGCTGTGTGCGTGACCAGTCCTTCAGAATGCTTTTCAGGATCAATATTCCATATTTCCTTAAACCCAATCCCATAATGTTGGGGGTCTGATCCATTATCTAAACTGAATCTTTGGATCAATTGCTTACCTAGATTTCCTCGGCAACCCTCAGAAAATATTGTCTGTTTGGCCCGAAGCTCATAACCTCTCTCAAAACTATCTTTAGGCTCTCCGTTCTTGTCAAGACCCATATCACCAGTAATAACTCCTGCGATCTTGTCGTTTTCATAAATTACATCAACCGCAGGGAAACCTGGGAAAATATTGACCCCAAGATTTTCAGCTACTCTTCCTAGATATTGACACATAGAACCTAGGCTTATAATTCGATTATTATGATTCACCATCGTTCTTGGCATTAAAATTTTAGGCACAGAAATGCTGCTAGCCTCTCCAGATAAAAACAGCATCTCGTCTTTAATGACTGGAGTTTGGAGAAAATGATTATCTTCATCCCAGTCGGGAAGCAATTCATCCAGGGACCTGGTTTCAATTACAGCCCCTGAAATAATATGGGCTCCAATTTCTGAGCCTTTTTCCAGTAAACAGACATTTAGATCTAGATTATTATCATTGGATAACTGCATCAAACGAATGGATGCACTTAGACCTGCTGGACCTGCGCCAACAATCACCACATCAAATTCCATTGACTCTCTGCTCATTATTTTTATTGTAACAATTTTCCTTGATCTTTGAAGATACTCAGTGGGCTTATTAAGACTAATATAAAATAGGCTTGTCTATTTTTTAATTACTGTCAGGTATCAGTTGCAACGGTTCTGGTGTATCAGGTTCATACGTAGGAGTGTAATCTCGGTACTTGCTAAATGCGGCAATAATTTCCTCAATGCTTGCGTTTACTTGCAATACTTTTACTTTTTTTATCTTCAGTTCCTTAATGCCATCAAGTCTATGATGCCCATCTATGAGATAGTTATCTTTGTCAATAATTAGCGGATTATATGAACCAGATAACAGTTGATCTTTCTGCTTATCTCTTAATTTAAAAGCTCTCACCCTCTGGGTTTGTACAGGAATAATTGATTCGGTAGAGATTCGTATTTTCTTATATTTAAAATCACTTGAATCGAGTATCTGTTGGTCTAACTGAGGAAGCTGATTTCGTTCAAAATGCTTTTCCTGAGAAAATAAATCTAACGATAGAGTTATTAACATTAGAACTAAAATTAGTTGTTTCATTTCAGTCTCCTTAAAATTGAAAACGAATAAGCTTTTTTTATATTTTACTCAAACTGTTTAAGACCATACATAATTTTACTACGAACTACTCTTCCATTTTTAGTCATTCCTTTATCTAATAGTTAGAAATTAAAGATTAATTACATACCAAACCCATATAATTTATAATCCTATAAATCTTTCAACAGGAGAGTCTAAGTGGCTGGGAAACTTGTTCTTTGCAGACATGGGCAAAGCGAATGGAATCTTGAAAATAGATTCACTGGCTGGGTGGATGTTGATCTTACAAAAAAAGGAGAAAATGAAGCCCTAGAAGCAGGTAATCAAATTAAAGAAAATCACTTAGCATTTGATATTGCCTATAGTTCTCTTCTAAAGCGAGCAACTAAAACTCTGTCCATAATTCTTGAAGAAATTAATTTAACATGGATACCTGTCATTAAGTCCTGGAAATTAAATGAAAGACATTATGGAGCGCTTCAGGGTTTATATAAGTCTGAAGTTGCTAAAGAGTACGGTGAAGAACAGGTAAAGATTTGGAGAAGAAGCTATGATATCGAACCCCCGGCAATGCCTGATAATGATACTTCACACCCTAGGTTTGATTCAAAATATGATGGGATCGATGAATTACCAGGCTCGGAAAGCCTTAAAGACACTCTTGCCAGAGTTAAGCCCTTTTGGCAGGAGCATATATTGCCTGATCTTTTAGGAAACAAAGATGTCCTAGTTGTAGCTCATGGCAACAGCCTAAGATCTCTGGTAAAAATCATTGATCATATTAGTGATGAAGACATTGTAAATCTAAATATTCCAACAGGAATACCGTTGCTCTATGAGTTCAATGAAAATCTTAAGCCCACCTCAAAATCTTTCCTTGGGGATGAAGAAACAATTAAAAAAGCCACTGAGATGGTTGCTCAACAAGGGAGCATAAAAAAATAATGATTTACCAAATCGACACATTAAAACCTGTCTTTAATGAAACCAACTTTATTGCTCCAAATGCCACAGTTATTGGGGATGTTGTACTAGGTGAAGAAGCAAGCATTTGGTTCAATGTGGTCATCAGAGGGGATAATGATCCTATTATTATTGGGGAAAAAAGCAATGTGCAAGATGGGTCAATACTTCATACTGACCTGGGAGCCCCGCTGAATATAGGTGAAGGAGTCACAGTAGGACATAAAGTGATGTTGCATGGATGCACGATCTCTAAGAACAGTTTAATAGGGATAAACAGTACCATATTAAATCATGCAATCATTCGAGAAAACTCAATTGTTGGGGCCAACTCTTTAATCACGGAAGGAAAAGATTTTCCTAAAAATTCATTGATCATGGGGTCTCCCGCTAAGCTAATTCGGGAGCTAACAGAGCAAGAAATCTTAATGATAAAAATGTCTTCTGAACATTATGTTCAAAACGGTAAACGATTTATGTCTTCGTTGACTGACGTCTGATTCTCATTAACCCTTCTTGTGATGCGGAGGCAATAAGAACTCCATCTTGAGAAAAAATCTCAGCTCTAGCAAAACCTCTGGAACCCGAGGATCGTGTGCTTTCATATGCAAAAAGCATCCATTGGTCAATCAGCATGGGTTTATGAAACCACATGGCATGATCAAGGCTAGCCATTTGAAAACGATTTTGCATTAAATTTGTGCCGTGAGGCAAAATAGCTGTTGTTAACAAATCATAATCAGAAACATAAGCTAACAATGCTTGATGCAGTTCATCATGATCAGGAACTTCTCCATTCGCTCTGATCCAACTGTGTTTAATAGGTTCACTGGTTTTATTGGTTAAAAATTGAGGCATTTCAACGGGTCTAACCTCAAAAGGTCTTTTTCGAGTGAGCATCCTTTTGATCCGTCCAGGAAGTTGTTCAACCCATTCCGGTTTAATAAGATCAACTATATCTTCCAATTCGTCTGGAGATTTTACTTCAGGCATCTCCGATTGATGCTCTAATCCTTTCTCGGGCTTTTGAAATGAAGCGGTCATATTAAATATCTGTTGTCCGTGTTGCACAGCTATAATTCTTCTATTAGAGAAACTGCCGCCATCTCTAGCACGATCAACTTCGTAAACAATTGGCGCTTCAAAATCACCACGTCTTAAAAAATATGCATGCAAAGAATGGACCAGTCGATCTTCAACAGTTCTAGAGGCAGCCATTAATGCCTGCCCAAGCACTTGGCCGCCAAAGACTTGTGGGCTGCCTATGTCTTGGCTTTCCCCTCTAAAAATATTTTCCTCAATAACCTCCAGATCCATGAGCTCAACTAACCGCTCAATGGTCGTATCAAGGGAATTCTGTTTAGCCATAATTATTTTAGATAATAGAAAGAAACTGTTTCGGCAACACAAGCAGGTTTTTCTTCGCCTTCAATTTCAACTGTTGTTTGACCTATCACCTGGATAGCTCCAGAACGCTGTCTAACTTTGGTGATAAATGCTCTCGCTCTGATTCTGCTTTCGACTTGAACCATGTTCATAAATCGGACTTTATTGACTCCATAATTAATGGCTCGCTCTAAATTTGAAAACTGGATAAAAGTAGCTGTCATTGAAGGCACCATTGAAAGGGTAAGGTATCCGTGAGCTATGGTTTTAGCTCCGGGCATTTCGGTTCTGGCTCTCTCCTCATCAACATGAATCCATTGATGATCATGAGTTGCATCGGCAAATTGATTGATCTGTTCTTGACTTACATCAAACCAATCTGAAACACCAATTTCTTGGCCCTCTAGGTTCTTTAAATCTTCATAAGATGAGATTGTATAGGTCATTTAATGATCAACTGAAATATTGCCAATAGTATTTAGGAATTCAGACCGCGTAGCATCATTGGTTCTGAAGCTGCCTGTCATTGTGCTTGTAACCATATCAACATTGCTTTTGTGAACCCCTCGTGTGGTCATACAGGCATGACGTGCAACAATCACCACACCAACCCCTTTGGGTTCTAATACTTCTTCAATAGAATTTGCAATTTGAGCAGTCATTTTTTCCTGAACTTGAAAACGTCTAGCATAGACATCAACCACACGAGCCAGTTTGCTAATACCCACGACTTTGTTGGTGGGTAAATAAGCGACATAGGCTTTGCCAGTGATCAGTGCAATGTGATGCTCGCAATGTGACTCAAAATCTATTCCTCTAAGAGTGACCATTTCATCGTAGTCTTCAACTTCCTCAAAGGTTCTATGGAGGTAATCATTAGGATCTTCGCTGTACCCACTAAACCAATCCCGGTAAGCTTTTGCAACCCGTTGAGGAGTATCTATCATGCCTTCTCTGTTCGGGTCATCACCCGCCCACTTAATTAAAGTTTTAACGGCAGCTTCAGCCTCCTGTTGTGTTGGATTGTCAGCTTTTTTACTCATATTTTTTACTCAAAATCTTTAATCTAATCGTGAAACTATCTAAATGGACTTTATTATGCAAGAACTGATTGTCATTATCTAAATTCACTAGTTAGCTCATCAACTGAAGAATTCGCATTAAATAAAGCTTCTGGATTCATGGACTGTATTATTTCTGTTTCCATTCTTGACAATGTTTCTCTAGGGCTTGAATTCTTTATTAACCCTGGATCTGAAGAGATTTGATGAAAAAACAGTGGTTCATAAATAGCACATAAGGGCTCTATTCCAGAACCATCAGGAGAAGAAAAAACTGTCGCTACTCTTTCTGGATTTCTGAATTTAATTAATTGTTCAATTGATTGAGAATCTATAAACGGCATATCGCAGGCAATCACCAGCCATGCATTATGTGGTGCAAAGTCGCCTGCTGATAAAATGCCTGCCAGCGGGCCTGAGCTATTCTTTTGATCTATGATTAAAGGGTATTTTGCTCGATGCTTTTCATCGACTTGATCCAATCTTACAGAAACATAGACCTCCTCAATAGATAGTCCTAGAAGGCCAGCAGTCCGATCAAGCAAACTTTGACCATTAATCTCTATCAAAGCCTTGTCTTGGCCCATTCTTTTGCTGTGACCGCCTGTCAAGATCAGACCATTTAATGTGCTCATGATACTGTCTATCTTATCTAACCAATATCTCTTTTTCCGCCAGATTTTTTATCAAGTGAAATATCAGTTATTTCAATTTCATGGCTTAATGATTTACACATATCATAAACGGTGAGAGCTGCTACACTAACTCCTGTCAATGCCTCCATCTCAACACCAGTTTTTTGTTCAACAGACACTTCACAAATAATAACCAGGTCTTCATTATCGTCTGGCTCGATTGAAATATTGCAAGCATTAATATTGAGGGGATGACAAAACGGTATCAGTTCATGAGTTTTCTTAACAGCCATAGTGCCAGCAATAATAGCAGTTTCTATAACGGGTCCTTTTTTTGTCTGGAGATCACCGTCTTTAAATCTTTCTTTTATTGCATCAGTAAATAAAACCTTGGCGCTAGCAGTGGCTTTCCTTGGTGTGGCTTTTTTAGATGAAATATCCACCATCGTTGGCCTATTTTTCTTATCAATGTGATTTAACATGTCTGTACCAGTAATAGAATCTTACAAAATACTATCTAATATTTCTCGAGTATGTTGTCCTCGTCGAGGGCTTTCTTTTATCTCGTTAATCGAATTATCAAATCTAGGGGCTGACCTAGCTTGTAATTGGCCGTTAATTTCTACCCATATATCACGCTCATCGATGTGAGGATGCAGTTTGGACTCTTCCGGTGTAAAGACAGGTTCGACACAAGCATCCGAACCCTCAAAAAGATCTTGCCAATATTCCAAAGGATGCTTAGAAAATCTTTTTTTGAGTTCCTTTCTCATTCTAGACCAAGCCGATTGATTCATCTGTGATGCGAAAACTTCGTTCTCTGTAAGTCCCATTTTTTCTAAAAATTCTGCATAGAATTTAGGTTCAAGACACTGCACAGAAATCCACTTGTTATCTGCGGTAGGATAACATCGGCTCCAAGGAGGCCCATCAAGAAAACTTTCTCCACGAGTTGGGCTTAAAAGCCCTGCAGCTTGAGTGGACATCAAAAGATTCATCATATGCGCTGAACCATCGATTATTGCAGCATCCACCACAGTACCTTTTCCCGTTTTTTGTGCATTTAATAAACCGGCCAACATCCCTGCAACTAAATAAAGAGCGCCTCCCCCTATATCACCAACCAATGTTGGTGGGGTAAATGGAGCCTGTCCTGCTGGTGATGCGTACCAAAGAGCACCAGATAACCCTATATAATTTAAGTCGTGTCCTGCCTGCTTGGATTTAAGTCCATCTTGTCCCCAACCAGTCATGCGACCGTAAATGAATTTTGGATTTTCTTTTAGAACCGCTTCTGGACCAATACCTAAGCGCTCCATGACACCTGGCCTAAAACCTTCGATTAAGCCATCAGAAGTTTGAAGTAATTTTTTTAGATTGTTTAAATCATCTTCTTTTTTTAGATCCAAAACAATTGAGCGTTTACCCCTGTCGATGATATTTCTTTCAGGCATACCGGGCATGGGTTGAGAATTACGATGGATAACAATTACGTCTGCACCTAAATCAGCTAACATCATTGAAGCAAATGGTCCTGGCCCCAACCCTTCGATTTCGATTATTCGGATTCCTTCAAGCATGTCTTTATTTTATTATAAATTTTTAAAACTATGTTACACCTCTTTGATGACCTAAGACTCTAATTCAAAGAAACACTGGAAAGCAATAAATGAAGTTGCTTTGAAATTTTCCTATAATGACCATACATTTTAATCGAGAGATCATGGGTCTAACACTATTTGAAAAGATTTGGAATCAGCATTCCATAAGCAACTTAGGTGGAGGAAACGAACTATTGTATATCGATAGGATCTTTCTCCATGAGAGAACCGGAAGTATTGCCCTCAAATCTTTAGAAGAAAAGAATATTCCTGTCCGTAACCCCGAGCAAGTGTTTGCAACAATTGACCATATTGTAGATACATTTCCCGGAAGAAACGATGTGACACTTATGCCAAACGGTTCTGATTTTATAAAATCGCTAAGAGAATCCGCCAAAAAATCAAAAATTAATTTCTTTGATCTTGATGATCCAGATCAAGGAATTGTGCATGTTGTGTCCCCTGAGCAAGGTATTGCTTTACCTGGAATAACCTATATTTGCCCTGACTCTCATACATGCAGTCTGGGTGCCATAGGAACATTAGCTTGGGGGGTTGGATCGACAGAATGTGAACATGCCCTAGCAACAAATACCCTGATCAAAAAGAAACCTCAACTAATGCAGATAAATATTGATGGTAAATTACCGACTGGGGTCACATCAAAAGATATTGTTCTGCATTTAATATCAGAATTCGGGTCTAATGGGGCCAAAGGTCATGCCGTTGAATTTGCCGGATCTACAATCACTAATCTTGGAATAGAATCAAGGCTTACCTTGTGCAATATGGCGGTCGAGTTTGGGGCTGTAACCAGCATAATAGCACCTGATGAAAAGACATTTTCTTATTTAAAAGACAGGAGTTTTTCTCCGAAAGGGAGTGATTTTTTAACAGCAATCGAGCAATGGAAGCGGCTTCATTCAGATGCAGATGCAAAGTTTAACAAAACCATAAATATTGATTGCTCAAATCTAGACCCTTATGTCACATGGGGCACCAGCCCACACCAAGCGATTCCATTAAATAAAGCTATACCCTTATCAAGTCAATTGAGTGATAACACCGAGAGGAAATCTATGTTTAGAGCTTTAGAATACATGGGTCTTGATGAAGGTGAAGCTATTAGGGGCAAACCTATTGACGCAGCTTTTATTGGGTCATGCACTAATAGTCGAATCAGTGACTTAAGAGCTGCAGCTAGAGTCCTTGAAAATCAAA